>VBJX01000065.1:0-5940 GCA_005879775.1 Chloroflexota bacterium | reverse complement strand
AGGTCGGCGCCCTCGGGGCTGGGCGGAGCCAGCAGCACGCGAATTCCGGTCGAGTGGTCGATCACCACCGAGTCGATGATGTCGTCGTCCGGCTCGCCGGTCTCCACCGCGTCGACCATCGAGCGGTTCTTGGGGTTCAAGTTGAGCAGGACCCCCACGTCACCGAACTGCAGGTTGGCGTCGATGAGGCAGACCCGACCGCCGGTCTCCCGATGGAGCGCGACAGCCAGATTCGTGGCGATGGTGGTTCGGCCGGCCCCGCCCTTCGGCGAGAAGATGGCGACCACCTGGTGCTCGGTGTCGTCGGTCTGGACGATGGCGGTCGGCGAGGGCATCGCCATCTGCATCTGCACCTGCCGAGCGAGCTCTCGCTCATGGACCCGTCGGATGCTCGTTGAGAATTCGTCCCCGCTGAACGGCTTCACCAGGAACTCGCGCGCCCCCGCCGAGATCGAGCGCTTCAGCTGCTCGGCCTCGCCGTGGACGCTCATCATGATGATCGGGCAGGTCGAGAGACGCTGGGAGATGATCTCGGCGGCGGCCACGCCGTCCATCTCCGGCATGTTGATGTCCATGACGATGACATCCGGCCGCAGCTCCATCGCCTGCTTGATCGCCTCCTCGCCGGAGGCGGCGAAGCCGGCCACCTCGAGATCACGCTCCAGGCCGAGCAGCCTGGCGAGGTGATCCCGAGTCTCCGGGATGTCGTCGACGATCAGGACCTTGATCACGAGGCTCTTCCTGGCTGCGGTTAGGGCGCCGGGCTCTGGGTTGGCAGGACGACCACGTTCGGCAGTGGCACGCCGTACAGCTTGATCAGCTGGTCGAGCGTGATGCCGGTGGTGACCACCTCATGGTCGGGGTCCTGGGTGTCGCGCAGGATCGCCGTCAGAGCTCCCTGCTCGCCCAGGTTGTTCTGCGCGAACTTGATCAGCTCGGCGTCCTGATCGGTGCCCGCGAAGACGATGACCACGACCTCGAACTGCGCCTGGTTCTGCTGGCCACCCTGGTTCGGCGTCGGTGACGCGGCCTCGGTGGCGACGCCCCGGATGCGCGTGGCGCTGACATACAGGATGCGGCGATCCTGCAGGATGGTCTTGACCGTCCTCACATTGTTCAGCCCGTTGACCAGCTCGTAGCGGGGCTGGAGTTTTGGATCGGTCTTGCGCGCGGCAATCGAGTCCTGCGTCTCCTGGACCGGCTGGACGTCCTCGGCCAGGACGATGTCGATGTGGTCGCCCGGCTGGAGGAGGAAGTCCAGGCCGGTCACCCGGTCGACCTGGAAGGCGATCGCCTTCTCGCCCGGCTGCAGCTGACCTTCGATGTTGATGTTCGAAATCGTCGTACTGATGCCGGCCGCCTCTTGGGTCACCTGCTGCCCCTTGACGACGGCAAACAGCGCCGGCCGGCCGGTTAGCAGGGAGGGATCGGAGATGCGGGTCGGCACGACGGCATCCGCATCGACCTCCTTGACCTCGACCAGATCCGGCGTGACCGAGTCGCCGATGGCGATGTCGTTCTTGGCCACCAGGACACTTACGGTCCGCTTGGTCTGTTCAGTCGTCCCCTTGCCGTTGAGCACGATGATGATCGCCACGAAGGCCAGGACGGCGAGCAGCAATCCGACCAGGATCACAAGGCGATTCGATCGCTTCACAGATGTACCCCTTCGAGCGAATGACGGATGAGGCGGCGAGTCCAGTACGCAGTATTGTGCCTGCGGTCAACAGTCTACGGGTCGGCGCTTATCCACATCGAGTGGACTTGTGGGCTACCCCTGCGCTGGTACTAACCGTGAGGGGCGGATGCCGGCGCCGATGGAAGAGCCCCCGGGAATCCCGGGGGCTCTTGCCGTGCAATGCCGTGCGGGGCTCAGGTGCCCTGCAGGTTGGTGCCGACGTTCTGGAAGATCTGGCTCACGATTGGGCCAAGGAAAATCAGGGCCACGATCACGATGATCGCGATGAGGGCCAGGAGCAGACCGTACTCGACGAGCGTCTGACCTTCCTCATCCTCGCGGCGGAACTTGGACAGAAGAGTGCTGATGAACTGAAGCATTCTTTCGCAATACCTCCTTTCCTCAAGGATTTGGCCCCGGCAGCGTAGGGGGCCGTCGTGAGAGTGAACATGACCCGATGGTCCCATCCCGCACTTGCCGGGAGCGTACCTTGGAGCACGAGTGGGGTTGTTGTCAAGGTTATCCACACGTGGAAAAGAGAGGGAGCCGCGCCTGCTGCAGCGCGGCTCCCTGACCGGAGGAGGAGGAGATGAAGGCCGTCGCGGATACCCGCGGCGACGCGGGATGAGGCTATGCCCGCCGGCCGGCCGCCACCATGGCTCCGTCGTACGGGTGCCGGCCGGACTTTGGATGCGGGCTCAATCCTCCGGGATCTTGATCCAGCCCTGGCGCATGGCGTACACCACGGCCTGGGTCCGGTCATTGACCGAGAGCTTGCGAAGAATGCTCGACATGTGGTTCTTGACCGTCTGCTCGCTGATCGACAGCGCGTAGGCGACCTGCTTGTTGGTCATTCCCTGGGCGATGTTGTCCAGGATCTCGACCTCGCGAGGCGAGAGCGGGGCGAAGATCGGCTGAGCATCGGATCCGTAGACGGCGAGCTCGCGGAACTCCTTGAGGACCCTGCTGGCCACGGCCGGCTTGCTGAAGACCTTGTCGTTGATCAGGTACTCGCCGGAGCGGACCCGGCGGATGATCGCGATCAGGTCGCTGGGGTCGATGTCCTTGAGGACGAACGCCGCGGCGCCGGCCTTGATGGCCGCGAAGAGCTCATCCTCGTCGTCGCTGGGGGCCAGCACGATGACACCAGTGTGCGGCAGCTCGCGCTTGACTCGCTGGGTCGTCTCGATCCCGTTCGGCGCGGGCAGGGTGAGGTCCATGAGGACCACGTCAGGTGTGCTCTCCTCGATGACCGAGAGGGCCTCGCGGCCGCTGCCGGCCTCGCCGACCACCTCCATGTCGCCCTCGAGCTCCAGGATGTTGCGCACGCCGCGTCGGAACAGAGTGTGACCGTCAACGATCACGAGTCGCGTCTTTACTCCGGCACTGCGCCGGTCGCCGCCCTGGCGACGTTCCTGGACCTCTTCCACGCTCTTCTCCTTGGTCGCAATGGTAGCCATTAGTGCACCTCCGGAATGCGGAGCAGGATCCGCGTCCCCTCCCCTTGTCGCGACTCGATCTGCAGAGACGAGCCCATCAGCTCAGCGCGCTCGCGCATGAACTGCAGCCCGAAGTTGCGGCTTGGCGACGCGAGTCGCATCACGTCGAAGCCGCGTCCGTTGTCGACGATGACCAGGTGATCCCCCTCGAGCCCGATGCGCACGGCCGATGCGGCCGCGTGCTTGCGGACGTTCTGTAATGCCTCCTGCACGATGCGCAGGACGGGCGCCTTGGCCTCGGCGGCGACCCGCTCGTCGATCCCATCCACGGCGACCGCCACCGGGATCCCGTTGCGCGCCGCCCAGTCGCTCCCCGCCGCCCCAACCGCCTCGGCCAGGCCAAGGTCAGCGGGCGGCGGCCGCAGCGCAGCGATGAAGGAGGAAGGCGAGCTCGGCATGGGCGGTCTGCGGCGAATCGTCGATGACCCGGTCGAGATACTCGACCTGGAAGATGGCGTTGGTCAGGACCTGGGCCGGACCGTCGTGGA
Source organism: Chloroflexota bacterium (assembly GCA_005879775.1). Taxonomy (GTDB): domain Bacteria; phylum Chloroflexota; class Limnocylindria; order QHBO01; family QHBO01; genus CF-167. Next base: position 2,275 of record VBJX01000065.1, on the reverse strand, counting down.
TCTCCTCGGCAAGGTGCTGGCGCTCGCCCTCCTGGGCCTGGATGATGCGCAGCGACAGCGAGGCCTGCGAAAGATCGACATCGGTGAGGGTCGGCTCATCGGCCTCGGGATCCGGACTGGTCAAGTAGCTGGAGACCATCTCGAGCTGCCGTGCGGCGACGTCGAATCTCATGAGCTGGCCCTGGAGGGCCGCCAGCTCGCGGCCCAGGGCCTCGTGCTCGGAGCGGAGCTGTTCCAGCCCGGGGCCGGTCCCGCGTGAACGGCCGAGCTGCTGGTCGAGCCGGGCACGCATCTGAAGCCATTCCTCGAGCCGGCGACGGTAGACCCCACGGAAGCGATCCGAGATCTCCCGGACGCGCAACGCGTCACGGCGCACGCTCTCGGTCGCCTGGGTGTGGAGTCGGTCGGGGCTCGCCACGGCGGCCACGGATTCAGTCCTCGGCAAGCTGGCTGTCCTCGGTAGTACCGGGTCCGGCCTAGTACCGGACGCCCGCCGATCCTCCCCGCCCAAAGTGCGCGCGGTCAACAGTACTTCGGGCACCGGAAGTACTACTCCGAGCGCGGGTTCCTTAGTGAATGACCTCGTAGACCCGCACGCCCGGTGCGGCATAAGCGGGTTGCTGGGGAAGGAAATCGGGGTGCCGGCCGTCGGCGTCGACCGCGGCGGCTCCATCCCACAGGCCGAGGGGGTCGCGCGTCTCCCCGGGCCGAAGCGTCACCACCACCCACCGGATCTTGTAGGCATCGACCACCTCGCCGATCACCTGGTAGCCGTCATACGGTGGAGCCACGCCCGGGCGCCCGGTCAGCTCGTAGAGCGCTGCGGGATCGTAGGCCATCACCCGTTCGCCGGCGGGGGTCCGCGAAGTGAGGAACTGGCCGGCCAGGGCCAGCCTGGCATGGGCATCGGTCCATTGGCCCAGCACAATGGCGGACCCAACGCCAGAGAGGGCAGCCGCACCCGCCAATCCGGCGACCGCCAGGAAGCGGTGGGTCGCCGGCCGTCGCAGGAAGGGCCAGCCGCGCCCCACCCAGCTCGCCACCGGGCCGAGGTTGGCGACCGCCATCCCGGCCGCCACCGGCAGCCAGGCCAGGGCGGAGTGGTAGAAGGCGCCCATCGGCGCATGGAAGGTGAAGACGAGGCCCATCGCCACGAACATGAGGCCGAAGTACGCCAGGAAGGGAGCCAGCTCGGGCCGATGTCGTTCCCGCCAGAGGCCCGCGACGAAGGGGATGACGAAGAGGCCGCCCAGGAGGACCGCGGTGCGGCCCAGCAGCTGGACCCAGGCCGCGAGCTTCGAGCCGATGATGTTGGCCGGTCCCCAGGCGAGGTAGTCACCCAGGCTCGGGTCGCGGGAGATCGAGAACTGCTCGTTGTAGCTGGTGATCCACAGCGTGTGGCCGCCAGCCGAGGGGAAGGCAGAACCGAAGACCGCCAAGTCGCGCAGCGACCAGGGGCCGAGGACGACCACGAACGCGGCAAGGCTCGCCGCCCCCCAGGCGACCCTGGTCCGCCCCGAACGCCACTCGCGGCTCATCGCCCAGGCCACCGCCGGGGCGACGCTGAGCAGCAGCCCATCGACGCGGGTGAGCGTCGCCAGGCCGGCAGCTGCCCCCGCCGCCACCAGCCACAGCCCTGGGCGCGGTGCGGTGACGGCGCGCGTCGAGCACCAGATGCAGGCCGCCCCCGCCGCCCCGAACACGGCGAAGCCGTCGACGACCGGCACATAGACGAGGAGCGGCCCCGCCAGCAGGACGAGCAGGGCGGCTACGACGGCGGTGGAGCGCGACTGCCACAGCTCCCAGCTGACCAGGTAGGTGAACGGCACGAGGGCCGCGCCCAGCAGGACCATCGGGATCTGGGCGGCGCGCCAGCTGCCAATCACCGGGCCGAGGAGTGCCACCCACGAGGAGGCGACGATCGAGGTGAGCGGCATCCAGTGCCCATTGCTTGGTACCGGCAGGGTGGGATGCGCCGGCAGGTGGCCACCCACCTCCAGGAAGCTCCAGAGCACTGGAACGGTGAAGCCATGGCCGTCTGCGAGTCGATCAGCCACCAGGCTGTAGTAGGCCGGATCCGTGTACGGCGCATAGCCGACGAGCGCCGCCGCCAACGAGCGGGCAGCCAGCGCAACCACGAAGAGCAGGAGGACGTCGGAGCGGCGCATCAGCGGCGGACCCAGACGGCAGCGGTCGCGTCGGCGTAGACCCGCTCCCAGAGGGGGGAGGCGTCGAACCAGGCGGCGAGCGGCGTGTCAGGCGGAAAGACCGCGTA
>VBJX01000070.1 GCA_005879775.1 Chloroflexota bacterium | reverse complement strand
CGCTGGCCGCCGGGTTCTGGAGCTTCCGCGGCAGGAACAATCCCCAGCTGGACGCGCTCTTCCTCGCAGGCTTTGTCTTCGCCTTCGCTCTGGTCGTCTTCGTCGTCCTGTTCCGCTTCCAGGGGCGGCGCCTGACGCGGATCCTTCCGCATCGGCTGCGCGATTTCTATGAGCGCTTCCACGAGGGGACCACCGGCGCGCTGAACCCCGGCCTGCTGATCGTGGTCCTGGGGCTGACCGGTGGGGTCTGGATCCTGGAGGGGGTGCGCGTCTTCTTCGTGATCCACGCCCTGGACCTGCCGAACCTGCTGCACCTGCGCATCAGCGCGTCCATCTTCGTGGCACTGGCGGCCTCGCTTTTGACCGCGATCCCCCTCACCCCGGCGGGCATCGGCTTCGTCCAGGCCGGCATCGTGGGTGCGCTCGCGTTGTACGGTGTCTCGAAGGAGGCGGGCACCGCGGTGGCGCTCACCGATTTCGTGCTGAGCACCCTGAGCGTGATCGTGTTCGGCGGGATCCTGTACGCCTTCTCGGACAAGATCCGCCGGGCGCACGGCGTGCCAGCTACCCGCTAGCCGATCGCCCGCTAGCCGCACGCGCAGGCGCACGCGCGCGCCTATCGGCGCGTGCGGACCGCCGCTCGCCGGGCGCCTCGGTACCTTTCTCCCATTGAGGGGGAGAATCACGGCTGCGATTCTGCGGTTGCTTGCACGCACCACCAGGCGTTTCTCGCCAGGTGGGCGACAGCCCAGGAACAACGTGCATGACGCTGCAGACGCCGCGGTCGTTCAACAGCTGGCTGCGCGGCCAGCTCAAGGAAAAGAAGATGAGCCAGCGACAGCTGGCACTCCAGTCGGGAGTCGACCACTCGACCATCTCCCGGCTGATCAAGGGCGACCGGATGCCTTCGCTCGGCACCGCGACGAAGCTCGCCCGCGGGCTGCGCGAGATCCGCGAGGAGACCGATGGGCCGGGCTATTTCGCCAGCCTCAATACCCGTCAGGTTTTGCCCACGACACGCGTCGAGTACGCGCTGCGCGGCGACGAGCTGCTCACCGAATCTGACGTTCGCGAGCTGATGCAGACCTACATCGCAGTACGCAGCCGCCGAGTTCGCCCCGGAAACGGCAACGGGGTGCCCGGCGCCGGCCACGAACCGGGCGCGGAGGTCAGCTCCGGGAGCTGACCCGCTTCGCGGCGGGGCGTTGGGTCCGTCGCACCCGGAACGCCTTCGGGGGCAGCGCCGGAAGCTCGCTGGCACCGCCGTAGAGGAGCCAGGCTCGACGCATGTTCACCACGTCGAAGCCCTCATCCATGCCGGGCGTCTCCATCACCAAGGCGGTCCGGGCCGCCAGACGCTGATCCCGCAGGATCGCCTTCAGGCCTCTGATCCCGATCTGGCCCGCCCCCAGGTGCTCGTGCCGATCGCTCCGCGAACCGAGTGCAGACCGTGAGTCGTTGAGGTGCATCAGGACCAGCCGTTCAAGGCCGATGAGGGCATCGAAGCGGTCGAGCACCCCGATCGCACCCTCCTCGGTCGACAGGTCGTACCCGGCGCCCCACAGGTGAGCGGTGTCCAGGCAGAATGCGAGCCGATCCGCATGCTCGGAGACCCGCTCCAGGATGCTTGCCAGCTGCTCGAGCGTGGAGCCCACCGAGTCGCCGCCGCCGGCCGCGTTCTCCAGCACGAGCCGCACCCCGCGCGGCGTCTCGGAGAGGACGCGTGACACGTTGGCGCTGAGCCGGGTCAGGCCAGCGTCGGTGCCACCCCCGCGGTGCGAGCCGGCATGGGTGTTGACCAGCGTGGCTCCGTAGGCCGGTGCGCGCTGCACCTCGTAGATCAACCCGGCCAGTGACTGGCTGGCGAACGGCTCCGCGGAACCGGCCAGGTTGATCAGGTAGCTGGCATGGATCGCCACCGGCGCGATCCCCTCCCGGGCGCAGTAATCCACGAACTCCGCTGCGTCGGCGGGCGGCTCGGGTCGCCTGCGCCAGGCGGTTGGGTTGTCGCTGAAGATCTGGAGAGTCGTGGCCCCGATCTGGCGAGCGCGACGACCGGCCCGCAGCAGCCCCTTGGCGACACCCAGGTGGATCCCGACGCGCGGCGCCCCCTCCGGCCAGGTCAGGCGCCTGCGGGGCTCTCGTCGTGCTACGGTGCCAGCCATGGACCCCCAGCCGGGCGAGCCGCGCGGCACCGACCTGCTGACCGTCGCGCTGCTCGTCTTCTTCCTGGCACTGATCGGGATCGTGACCGCGCTGCTCGTCCTGCCGCAGATCCTCGGCTAGGCGCCGGGGAGGCGCTCAGCGCCCCTTCCCCGGCTTGCCGACCACCGGCTCGATCAGGCCATACGTGCCGTCAGAGCGGCGGTAGACGACGCAGATCCCGTTGGTCTCGGCGTTGAGGAACACGAAGAAGCCGTGTCCCAGCTCCTCCATCCGTGCCACCGCGTCCTCTTCGAACATCGGCACCATGTCGAAACGCTTGATCTTCACCACCGTAGGCTGCGCCGGCTGATCATCCGGCCCCTCATCGAGCTCGCCGCCCATGCTCGCGGGCACCGGCTGCAGGGCCTCCTCGGCCTGGCGCTCGCGAAGGCTGCGACGCCGCTTGCGAGCGCGCACGACCTGGCGCTCGAGCCTGTCGACGATGGTGTCGACGGCCGCAATCAGGCTCGGGCCGGCGGCGGTCGAGCGAACGACCGTCCCGTTGCTTACGAGGGTCACCTCGGCGACGTGCGACACCTCAGACGAATGGGAGGCGTTGACGATCAGCTCCACGGTCGCGTCCGCATCGGGGTGAGCGATTCGGTCGAGGCGGTGCAGCTTGTGCTCGATCTGGCTGCGCAGCCGAGTGCTCAGGTCGAGGTTCCGAGCCTTGACGGTGGTCCTCACCATCGGTCCTCCGCTGCGGTCCACATACGGTAGCACCGACGCCGGAGGCTGCCTCAGCGACTACACCTCGCGCGCGATCGCGAAGCCGAACACGCTGGCGACGCCTGCCGCTCGAAGCACCACCGCGCACGCTTCGAGCGTGGCCGAGGTGGTCAGGATGTCGTCGACCACGATGACCGATGCCGGGACGAGCCGACCCCCGCCGATGGCGAACGCTCCGCGCAGGTTGTGGAGCCTCGCAGCCCGGCTGAGCCCGTGCTGGCGCGTCGTCGCCCGCCTGCGGACGAGGAGGTCAGCCACGGGAAGATTCGCCTCCGTGGCGAGTGCCTTGGCCAGCAACGCTGCCTGGTTGTAGCCACGCTGCCGTAGCCGCGCGGGGTGAACCGGTACCGGGACGAGCGTGGCAGGCCCCGTGACCGCCGCGAGCGCGAGCAGCGCTGGTGCCGCCGCCCGCGCGAGGGGAGAAGCCAGGCGAGCGGCCCCACCGTATTTGAGCCGTTGGAGCGCTCGTCGCATCGGCCCCGCATGGGCAAAGGCCGTATGAGCCAGCAGCAGGGCATCTCCAACCACCGTGCCCGCATCGGGCGCGCTGAAGTGGTTTGGGCCCCGAGAGAGGGACTGCAGAGAGCGCTGGCAGTCTTCGCAGAAGAGCCTCCCGTAGCGGCCGCATCCGGCGCAGGCGGGAGGGAGGAGCATCTCCAGCAGAGCCACGGCCGGAGGATGAGGAGAAGCTGTTATCGGCTTCTTAGCCGGTGCTTACCGGCGCCTGGTCAGTCGAGCGCCGCGACCGCCACGATATGGGCGCGGTTGAGCATCGCGAACTCGAACCCGGTCTTGATTCGGCGATCCGCGAGCCAGCGCAGGCGGGCGTTGAGTAGCGGCAGGAAGGGCGGGTCGGACGCCTCGAGATAGGCCATCAGCTCGGCCCCCGGATAGAGGCTGACGGTGCCCTCCACGATGTGCGCCGCGGTCACGGCCATGATCCGCCGCCGGACCTTGTCAACCCGGATGTCGGCCAGCACCGGCGCCGGGCGCGCTGCCATGCGCTGGCCGATGAGCGTCAGGTCGTGCAGCTTCATCACCATCTCCGGCACGCTGTCCGAGGTGGGCATGCCGCGTCGGTTGAGGATCGTCGCCTCGTGAAGGTGGACCGATCCGGACTGCAGGCTGACGTAGTCGGAGAGCCTCCCGAATCCCCCGAGGTCGACGGATGCGCCGACGCGCAGGTTGTTCCCGATGAGCTCGACGAGCTCCGCGTGGGCCGGTTTGGGCTGCTCGAAGGGCAGCGCGCTGCTCGTCTCGAACATCACTCCATCAACCCGTAGTCGAGCGGTGTGGCGAATTCGTTGCCGTCATAGACGAAATGGAAGTTCGAGTTGCCGGACAGCTCGAGGTCCCAGACGATGAACTGCAGGGTCAGGTTGATCGTGGAGCCACCGGACCCACCGGCGTTACCACTCAACTGCACCTTGGCCTGCGGGGCGTACACGGTGCCGGTCATCACCACCGAGCCGCCACCGTTGAGAAGCAGCCACGGCTGGGCCCAGTTGGTGTCGGGAGCCGGCGTCCCGGACTGCCAGATGAGCAGGCTGTTGTAGGTCGAGTTGGTGTAGCTGGTCCCGTTGTTGCGCAACGTGACGCTGGCGGTCGGATCGTAGGAACGGACCTTGAACGTCGCTCCGGCGCCGACCGTGATCTGTCCCATGGCCAGGCTGCCGTTCTTGTCGCCGGCGTTGTAGAGCAGGACGCCGCAGTTAAGGTTATTGCAGGTGGTTGCCCAGGTGGTCGCGATGTTCGCCGGGACGACTCCCTTCGGGACCGAGTAGAGGGAGCTCTGTGCTCCGAGATCGAGCCCGCCGCCCTGGAACACATAGATGCCAGGATGCAGGTAGGCGATCGACGAGTTCTTGAGCTGCAGCCCGCCCTTGTAGACTCCCGGCTCCAACGTCAGGGTCTGGTTGTTCAACACCTTCTTGGCCGTGAACTGCACCTTCAGGCTGGTGGCATCGGTCGTCAGGAAGTTCGGGCTCCCGGGCGGGGCAATCAGGGTTGAGAGTGGGTCGGGCTTCGGATTCTGGT
>VBJX01000197.1 GCA_005879775.1 Chloroflexota bacterium | reverse complement strand
CGCCAACACCGCCATGAGGCGTTCGTTACAGCCTTCCGGCGCCTTCAGGAGCGGTGAGCGCTCCTAACGGACAACTTCGTCCCCGAAAAGCCCCGATCTTGGCGGCGAGGAGCGCTGAGCGCTCCGCATGGCCAAGAAAAGGCGCTCCTGGGCTGCAACTTGGCGGTTAGGAGCGCTGAGCGCTCCTCTGGGCTCGTCGGCGTCAGCGGCCCATGCGCGCTGACAGGTCCCTCAAGGCCCGATGCAGCAAGACGCGAGCCGCTCCCTCCGAGCGATCCATCACCTGGCCGATCTCCCGGGAGGAGAGGCCGTCGACGAAGCGCAGCAGGACCACCTGGCGGCGGTCGTCGGGGAGTTCGGCGACCGCATTCAGGACGCGTCGCAGCTCTTCGGCGCGCGTCACGACGCCTGCCGGGTCGGCATTGGGTGCGGGCGGGTCGAAGGCCGGCGGCAGGGGCACGGTTCGCCGCCGGGCGCGGCTGCGGTGCGCGTTGGCGATGGTGTTGTGCGCGATCCGGAAGAGCCAGGCGCGGAACGTCCCGCTCCCCTCGCGGAAGCTGCCGAGGGCCTTCAGCGCAGCCAGGAACGTGCGCTCGGTGACATCCTCCGCGTCGTGGTGGTCGCCGAGGGAGTAGAACGCATAGCCGTAGACCCGGTCCAGATAGCGCCGATAGAGGACGTCGAAGGTAGCCCGATCCGCCTGCGCGGCACGGACGTCAGCCAGGTCCGGGTCGCCGCTGGATCGAGCTGGCTGCTTCGCAGGCGACGGTCGTGAGGCGGTCATACGGCGACCTCAGTTGGCGCGGCATCGCTCACCCGCACCACCTCGCCCATGGTCAGCGCCAATCGGCCTTCGGGGGCGTCGAGCAGCAGGGAACCATCGTCGCCGAGCCCGGCGACCCGGCCTGCGATCGTCTGCTCCCCTAGATCCAGCTCGACCTCGCGCCCGTCCAACCACGAGGCCTCGCGAGCGCGGGAGATCGGGCTTTCGCCGCGCTCCATGGCGAGAATCTCGTGGCCGAGCGCATCCAGGAGGCGGCCGAGGAGCATCGCGCGGTCGACTGGGGTGCCCGAGAGCTCCAGCAGCGACGTGGCGGACGAACCGATCTACGGCGGCATATCCTCGCGGCGTCAGTTCGCGTTGCGACCTTGCGGCCCAAGCCGTCGACCAGGTCATTCGGCCATCGGATGGCAAGCCCGGCGTCTGGGGCGACCGAAGAACAGGATGCGCGGAGGGCAAGCGCGACGGAGAGGCCGAGGAGCGACGCGAGGTCCGGTCCAAATGCCGGCCGCACCGCAACCGAGACCATCAGGTTGACCCCCGGCGGCGAGACCCAGACCCGGCCTCGCCGGCCGCGGCCGGCGGTCTGCAGGTCGGCGACGACGGCGACTCCCTCGCCATCGGGCTCAGCGAGAAGCTCTCGCGCACGGTCGTTCGTCGACCCAATCGCGGCGTGGTACTCGACCGCACGCCCCACCCGCCGACCGGGGTCGGCGGCATCGGGCCAGGACAGGCTGTCGGTCATCAGGCAGCCAAGGGTACCTGAGGGGTCCACCCTTCGAGCAATCCCACCTTCGGGTTACACTCGATTGGCCGATGACCGAGCCTGCCGCCCGCGAGCGCGTCCTGAGCGGGATTCAGCCCTCCGGCGCCTCGCACCTGGGCAATTACCTTGGAGCGCAGGTCAACTACGTGGCGCTTCAGGACCAGTTCGACGCGATCTACGCCATCGTCGACTTCCACGCCCTGACGACCGTCCACGACGGCGCGCTCCTGCGCAAGCTCACCCACGAGATGGTGCTCGACCTGCTGGCGGTGGGCCTCGACCCGAAGAAGTGCGCCCTCATCCGTCAATCGGACCTGCCCGAGCACGCGGAGCTCTCCTGGATCTTCAACACGGTCGTGCCGGTGGCGTGGGCCGAACGGACACCCACCTACAAGGAGAAGCGTGAGGACGGCGTCGAGAACAGCATGGGGCTGCTCGACTACCCGGTCCTGCAGGCGGCCGATATCGCCATTTACAAGGCCTCCCGCGTGCCGGTCGGCAAGGACCAGGCGGCACACCTGGAGCTCAGCCGCGAGATCGTGCGGGCCTTCAACCGCCGATACGGACCGATCTTCCCCGAGCCACAGCCGGTCTTCAGCGACGCTCCCGTGGTCCTGGGCACGGACGGCCAAAAGAAGATGAGCAAGAGCGCCAACAACACGATCCCGATCTTCGCCGAGCCCGATGAGGTCCGCCGCATCGTGCAGAAGATGGTGACCGATCCGCTGCGCATCAAGCGCACCGACCCCGGCCGTCCGGAGGTCTGCAACGTCTGCCAGCTGCATCGGTTCTTCGGCAGCGACTACCTCCAGATCCAGGACGGGGAGCGCACGGCGCGGACCGGCTGCGTGGAGACCAAGCAGCTGCTGGCCGAGCGGATCATCGAGTTCTTCAGGCCGATGCGCGAGGAGCGTGCCCGCCTGGCGGCCGACCCCGGGCACGTCGAGGAGGTGCTCGCCGCCGGGGCGGCCAAGGTGCGCCCCATCCTGGAGGCGACGATGGCCGAGGTCCATGCAGCGACCGGAATCGGGCCCCGAGGAGCAATCGGATGACCGGACCGGGCCTGTTGACCGGGCTCGGGCAGCGTGAGCGCCGCTGGCTGCTCGCCTTCCT
>VBJX01000196.1:1724-2905 GCA_005879775.1 Chloroflexota bacterium | reverse complement strand
CACCCTCCCCTGAGCCAAGGGGATGATTCGCGCCCGAACGTCTTGGATGGGCTTCGGATCGCCCAACAACCTCACGAGGCGCGGGTAGACGTGATCTCGGTAGTAGGGCACTGGCGGTCTCTCTATCCTGCGGGTGCCTTGCGTTTCGCGAGCGGCCACACCAACTGACCGACGAGCGTTTCGGGCATCTCGGCCATGCCAGGATAGCCGAGCCGTTCCGGGCTGCGCTCACGCGGCCAGTACGCGGTGCCGAACAGGAAGTCCCAGACACTCAGGACGATCCCGAAGTTCTTGGCGGTTCCGCCTTCCGTCGAGAGGTCGTGATGCCAGAGGTGCATGCGCGGCGAGTTGAGGAGCCGACCGAGGGGGCCGAGGCTGACGTCGAGGTTGCTGTGGTTGAAGTCGCCCCACACGGTGCTCGCGACGGCCACGGCGAAGACGGCCTGGCTGGAGGCTCCGAGCCAGGCGAGGGGGAGCCACTGAACCGTCTTGTAGACGACGATCTCCATCCAATGGAAGCGGAAGTTCCCGAGCCAGTCCATGGTGGTCACGGAGTGGTGAACCTTGTGGAAGGCCCAGAGCCAGGGCACCCGGTGCAGCAGGTTGTGAACGCCCCACTGGAGGAAGTCCGACAGAACGAGGAACAGGGCGAACTGCGCGGGGAATGGCCAATCCGCAACCAGGGATCTCCCCGGGGCGAGTCCAAGGCCACGAAGGAGCTCGGTCGCCCCCGCGGCGGTCCACGCCATGAGTCCTGCCGTGACGACCCCGAAGAGATGGCCGTTGATCGCGAGCCAGCCCAGATCGCCGATCAGGCCTTTCCGGAAGAGGGGCTGCGGCCTCCAGGGGAGCAGGCGCTCGAGGAGGGTGAAGGCGAGCGAGATCGCGACCAGCCAGTGAACGTAGCTCATGTGGCCAGGCCCATGGTACGCCGGCGTTGGCCGGGTGGGGGATGAAGCCTAGGGCCGGGCTTCCTTCTCGCGCCGCAGGTGCGCGTAGAGCGAGTCGTAGAGGAAGGTGGCGCGGGCCACGATGTCCGGATCGTCGCGCCCGACGTCGGTGAAACCCTGGCTGATCGCCCAGAGCCCGACGGCTTCCGGCTCGGTGCTCGGCTCCTCGGGGAAGTCGGCGCAATGAACGATGCGCGCGAGCCGCCGGAGCGCGCGGTCCTGCGCGAAGCG
>VBJX01000196.1:0-1586 GCA_005879775.1 Chloroflexota bacterium | reverse complement strand
ACGTGAATCCTCTTGCGTGTCACCCACTTCATGGCTATCGATCGAGCTTCTCCGTCACGGTGCGCAGAGTGTACGGAACCGTGCAATGCATGACTACCTCCTCATCTCTGCGTGAATGAATCGATTGCCGCGACGGATCAGCGCCCCTCGACCGTGAGGTCGTCGAACTCGATGACGGAGTCCGCCTTCGTCCAGAGCCCGACCTTGCCCGCGTCCTTGAAGGTCTCGTCCCTTGCGTCCAGCACCTTCTTGCCGTCGTAGGTCACCACGAAGTGATTGCCCGTGGCCTCCACCTTCAGGGTGTGCCACGTGTTCTTGGCGACCTTCACGCCCTGGTTCAGGAAGGCTCGACGGCTGCCCTTGACGGTGTGATAGATCGTGCAGTTGTCCTCGTCGGCATTGCAGCGGGTGATGTAGTAGTTGTTGGCGTCCTGGTACCGCCAGACCAGGCCGAATCCCTGATCGACCTGGCCCGACAAGGGCCGCGCGCGGACGCTGAGGGTGACGTCCTTGCAAGCGCCCTCCTTCAGGACGGCGACGGGGAAGCGGTAGTCCGTCGGGTCGGCGCTCTCCTGGACGAGGACGTGGTTCCGGTCCGCACCCTTCTCGATCCGAACGATCCATTTGCCTTCGGCACCACCCCCCGTGCGGGCGAACTCGAAGCCCGCCGGTGCGGCGGCCACCGCGTCGGACTCGAAGTCTCTCCTCAGGGAGTCGGCGGCGCTCGTGAATACCGAGAGGGAGACGGCCAGAACCGGTAAGAGGACGGGTCGCTTCATGGGACGCTCCTTCGCCACCTGAGGGCGCCTTCGCATTGTACCGGCCGGCGGCCGCTCGGATACCATCTGGGGGACCGTGCACATCCTGGTCGTCCTTCCCGGTGCCTCCGCGTGATTCTGGGTGCGTTCGGCCTCGCGCTCGCCGCAACGGCCACGCCCACGGCGGTTGCCGGAGTCGCGGAGGGGATCCGTGTCGATGGAGTCCTCGGCGAGCCGGCGTGGGCGCGTGCGGCGGCCGTCGGGCCCTTGCTCCAGAGCGATCCCAAGGAAGGCGCGCCGCCGAGCGAGGAGACGGAGGTCCGGGTCCTGTTCGACGCGGACAACCTCTACTTCGGGATCACCTGCCGGGACCGTACCCCATCGGCCATCGTGTCGACCCAGCTCGCCCGCGACGCCGATCTCGAAGTGGACGACCATGTCATCGTCGTCATCGATCCCTTCCTGGACCATCGGAACGGCTTCTTTTTCATGGTGAACCCGGGGGGGGCGCGCGCGGACGGCCAGATCTCGAACAATTCCGAGCACCTGAGCTTCGACTGGGACGGCATCTGGGACGCGCGGACTCGGGTGACCGAGGAAGGCTGGGTGGCCGAGATCGTGATTCCGCTCAAGACCCTCAGGTTCAAGCCCGGGCAGGCCGTGTGGGGCCTCAACGTCGAGCGTCAGATCAAACGGCTCCAGGAGAGGGACCGCTGGGCGAGCCCCCGGCGCGACATCTGGATCGGGAACCTCGCGGCGGCGGGCGAGCTCACGGGCCTCACCGGCCTGCAGCAGGGTCGGGGGCTCGACATCCGGCCATTCGTCTCC
>VBJX01000052.1:22598-25629 GCA_005879775.1 Chloroflexota bacterium | reverse complement strand
TCCAGGCCCTCCCCCAATAGGCGCCCTCGAACCCCGAGGCCACACCGGAGAGGAGGAGCACCACGAAGCCGATCGACATCAGGCTGGTGGGACTGACGCTGTAGAGCGACATGTCCAGGATGGCGCCGATTCGGATCGGGTCGCGCTCACGCCTGAGCCGAAACGCCATCGTGGCCGATACGCCGTGGCCCGCGGCAAAGGCAAAGGCGCCCATGACGTGGGCGTAGACGAGCCAGGGATGCCAGTCCATGGTCAGGCAGCGGCCTCGGTGCGCAGGAAGCGAGCCGATTCAAGGGCCAGCTTGACGGTGATCAAGGTGACGAGGACCGCGTTGAGCGGATGGAGCGCGGCGACCACCGGCAGGTCGTTGCGGAACTCCGGCAGGAGTGGCTGGATCGCAGACGTTACGAAGAGGGCGAGCACCCACCAGATCGTCGGCCTCCCGACCCGCGCGAGCAGGGCTACCGCGATGAGGAGCAGGTCCAGGATGTGCACGAACCAGCCGAAGCTGGCGTGCAGGCGCATGTCCGGCGGAATCCCGAACAGGCCGAGACCGGCGAAGAAGATCTGGGCCACGAGGAACGCCAGGAAGACCCAGATGACGGCCACGTACGCAAAACGAGCAACCTGAAGCACCGCGTCCCTCCCATCGACGGCGCCCTTGGGCCGGCGCCCTGCGGGGAGCATAGGGAAGAGGTTCGGCCCTGTGAAGTCCCAGTCCTACGCCGGGGTCCAATGGAGGTGGCCGGTGAAAAGGCCGTCCACGATCCCGATCTGGTAGCCGAGGTAGATCCCGAAGGCCAGCGAGAGCGCCCCGGAGCCGATCGTCAGCCAGCGGTTGATCCGTTGCGAGCGCGCTCGTGAGACGAGGAACGGCAGGCCGATGACGGTGGTCAGCAGGGCCATTCCGGCCGATACCCCGACGCAGAAGACGACGAGGTAGGCGAGAGCCGTCCCGGTGTCCTGGATGGTGGCCAGCACGAGGAGCGCAATCGCCGCCGATCCTGCCAGCCCGTGCACGAGCCCCACCGCCACCGGGCGCAGCAGCTGGTACCAGCCAAAGGTGGCCAGCAGGCCGGGGTCGGAGCCATGCCCGTGCAGGTGAGCATGCCCGTGGGCGTGCTCGTCAAGCTCGCCGGCATGCGCGTGCAGGTGCTCGTGAGGGTGCCCGTGCAGGGGGGCGGGCGGCGTGAGGCGCTCGGTGACGGTGCGCATCACCCCGGTCAGGTTCAGGATCCCCAGCAGCACGAGCATGACCGCCACGGCCAGCTCCATGGCCAGGCCGATGGGCGGGGGGATGACGACGTTGAAGGCGATGATTGCGACGCCCACCACCAGCACGGTGACGGTGTGACCGAACCCCCACAGGGCGCCGATCACGGTGCTGTGCAGGAAGCGCCGGCTGCGCGCCAGGATGGTGGTGACCGCGATCACGTGATCCGCGTCGGTCGCATGGCGCATCCCGAGCAGGAACCCCAGGCCGGCGAGCGCGACCAGCTGCTGCGACATTCGGACCTCCACGCGGTAACGGGGTGGGCGTTGTTGCGAGTCGTTGCAGTAGCAAGCCCTGCGTACAATACGCCCCAATGTCCAGTCCCGCATCACTCCCCGAGCCCTGGCTCAGCGTCCGCCAGCGGCTGCGGGATCGCGGCCTTCGATGGACGCCGCAGCGGCGAGCGGTGATCAACGTCCTGGCCGCGACCGACGGCCACCTGACCGGCGCCGAGCTGGTCGAGCGCTGCCGTGCGATCGATCCGGCGACCATCCCGTCCACCGTCTACCGCACCCTGGACGTGCTGGAGGAGCTCGGTCTGGTGCGCCACGGGCACGGTGCGGACGGACGCGAGGAGTTCCATGTCCGCCCCCAGGCCGAGCACGGGCACCTCTACTGTGCCACCTGCGGCGAACGCTGGGAGATCGACAGCGACGAGGGGCGCGCCATCGTGCAGGCGTTCCGCGCGGCGAACGGCTTCGAGGTGGATCTGAGCCACGTGACGGTGGTCGGCCGCTGCCGCGATTGCGCGCGACGGGCAGCCACCGCGTGACCGGCGGCACCTTTCTCGGCCTTCCATCGGCGCGCCCAGAGGAGCTCTCGCCTGGATCCGCCGACGTCGCCATCGTGGGCATCCCCCACGGTGTGCCCTACCCCGTTCCCGGCCGCACGGCCGGTTGCGCCGCGGCACCGGCGGCGATCCGCTCGCGCTCGCAGCGGCTGGCCCGATTCGCCGATCACCACGACTTCGACCTCGACGGCCCGATGCTGGTCGGGACGCCGCCGCTGCGCATCGTGGACGCCGGGGACGTCGACGGCGACCCCGACGACGGCGCCGGCAACGCAACGCGCGCCACGGCCGCGGTCGGGGCCATCCTCGATGCGAGGGCCATCCCCATCGTGCTCGGCGGGGACAATTCGGTCCCGATTCCCGTCCTGCGGGCCTATGCCAGCCGTGAGCCGATCTGGGTGCTGCAGGTGGACGCCCACCTCGACTTCCGCGACGAGGTGGCGGGCGTCCGCGAGGGCTACTCATCGGCGATGCGCCGGGCGACGGAGATGGAGCATGTCGAGCGGGTCGTGCAGGTCGGGCTGCGGGGCGTGGGGAGCGCACGCAGTGCCGACGTGGCCGATGCCCGCGCCGCCGGCAACCTGCTCGTCACCGCCCGCGAGCTGCGCGAGCGGGGCGTTGCGTCACTCCTCGAGAAGCTGCCTCGCGCCGCATCGGTCTTCATCGCCCTCGACTGCGATGCCCTCGATCCGGCGGTCATGCCGGCAGTCAGCGGCGCGTCGCCGGGCGGCCTCGACTACGAGCAGACGGCCGATCTGCTGGGCGGAATCGCCTCCCGATGCCGGCTGGCAGGCGCCGCGTTCACCGAGTTTGTCCCAGACATGGACCTCAACGAGATCTCCGCACTGGTGGTGGTGCGCCTGGTCATGCGCGTGCTGGCCGGCATCGATCGCGCTCGATAGCTTCCGCAGCCCAGCCGCGCGCTAGACTCGTTGCAGCCGCGTGGCATGGCCTGCCCGGGCCCCTGC
>VBJX01000052.1:3764-22552 GCA_005879775.1 Chloroflexota bacterium | reverse complement strand
GAGGCTCCTGCCCCAGAGACTCCGGCTCCAGAGACTCCGGCCCCGAGCGCACCTCCACCCGCTCCGCAACCTGCCGTCCCGTCGTGGCATACCCAGGCTTCTCCCGAGCCGCCAGCCCGCCCTGCTCGGCCGGTGGTGGTGACCATCGCGAGCATCGTGCTGATCGTGATCGGCTCGCTCGTCTCCCTCTTCGGCCTGCTGGTGGTCCTGGGCGGTGCAATCATCGGAAGCCTCGGTGACAACCCGTCGCCGGGGGTTGACCTGGGAGGCATGTCCGGCGCGATCGGAGGCTTCGTCGCCTTCTTCGGTGTCATCATCCTGCTGTTCGGACTGCTCGAGCTCTTCAGCGGGATCTTTGCCCTGCTCGGCCGCTCGTGGGCGAGGGTGACGGCGATCGTCGTCTCGGTGATCGGCGGCCTGTTTGCGGCCCTGGGCATCGCCGGAGCCGCGTCGGGCGACAGCGGCAGCCTGGTCTTCAGCGTCGTGCTGCTGCTGGCCTACGTGACCGTCGCCTGGGGGATGGCGACCGAGGGCGCCTACTTCGCCGCACGCCGCTAGCGAGCGCCTCGATGGCCGGCGCGCCGGCCATCGGGCTAGAACCAGTCACGGGCCCGGAAGAAGAGGGCGGCTCCCAACATCAGGATCGCCATGACCGCCAGCGCGGCGGCGTAGCCAAACGGCCAGCTCAGCTCCGGCATGTAATGGAAGTTCATGCCGTACACCCCGGCGATGAGGGTCGGGACCATCAGGATGACGGTGATCGCCGTGAGGCGCTTCATCACCGCGTTCAGGTTGTTGCTGGTGACCGACAGGTTCGCCTCGAGCGTGGCGGCGACCAGGTCGCGGTACAGGTCGAGCGAGTCGAGCACGCGGATCAGGTGGTCGTACAGGTCCTGGAAGTAGGGCAACGACGTGTCGTCCACGATCGCCATGTCCCGGCGCAGCAGGGTGTTCACCATGTCGCGCTGCGGAGCCAGGACGCGCCGCAGCTCGAGCAGCTCGCGCTTGATGGCCAGCACCTCGCGCAGGGCGCCGGTCCCCTGGCTGCCAGCCACGATCCGGTTCTCCAGGGCGTCGATCCGGTCGGAGAGCCGGTCGAGGAGCGGGAAGTAGCCATCGACCACCGCGTCGAGGATGGCGTACAGCAGCCCGCCAACCGTTGGGACGATCGCATCGGTCTTGTGCTCGAAGCGGGCCGTCACCTCTTCGATGGCCGGCGATGGTGCCCATCGGACGCTGACCACGTAGTTGGAGCCCGCGATCAGATGGATCTCGCCGAGCTTGACCCCCCGCCCGCCGTGTCCGCCGCGCCCGCCGCTGCCGCTTCCATCGCTTCCGGCGTGGCCCCGGACCGCCTCGTAGGTCACGATCACGTGCTGCTCCGGGTAGCTGTCGACCTTTGGCCGCTGCCGGCGCTTCTCCAGATCCTCGAGGGTGAGCGGATGCAGCGCGAACTCGCGCTGCAGGAGGAGGAGATCGTCGACCGCGGGCGTCGGAACGTCGAGCCAGACGAGGTGCCCTGGCTTGGCGAGGAGCACGTCGATCTCGTCGAGCTCCTCGGGTTTCAGCCGGCGACATTCGCCGCTCGGTAGCCGCACGAGTCCGGTTCGGGTCTGGGTGCCAGCCATGTGGCGAGTGTACCGGGCGCCGGGATTCGTCAGCCGGCGAACGACCAGGCGGACCCGTCCCACCATCCGTGCAGCAGCTCGCCCGCGTTCGAGCGTGCAAACAGGTCGATCCGATCCGGACCCCACGAGCAGGCACTCGGGTCGGAGGCAAGGTCGACGGCCAGGCGCTCCCACGGCTGCCAGCCGTCGGGCTGGTACCACAGGTGCCAGAGGCCACCGTCGCGCCCGCGGGCGAAGACATCGATCCGGTCCGGGCCCCACGAGCAGGCGGCCGGGCTGCCCACCAGCTCGCCGCCGTGGGCGTGCCACTCGTGCCACGCCACGCCATCCCAGTAGGTGTCCCACAGCTGGCCGTCGTCGAAGATGCCAAAGACCTGCATCTCGTCCTCTGCCCAAGTCGCGACGGCGGGTGTTGAGGTCAGCTTCCCGGCGATCGAGTCCCAGTCCTTCATGGCCGCATTGTGCGCCGGGCGACCGCCTATCCTCAGCGGCGATGGAGCGCTGGCATACGATCATCGAGCCCTTCCGGATCAAGAGCGTCGAGCCGATCCGGATGACCACGGTCGCCGAACGGGATGAGAAGCTGGCCGAGGCTGGCTACAACCTGTTCAACCTCCACGCCAGCGACGTGCTGATCGACCTGCTCACCGACTCCGGCACGGGGGCGATGTCGTCCGAGCAGTGGGCCGGCATCCAGCGCGGCGACGAGAGCTACGCGGGCTCGCCATCCTGGTACCGGGCCCCGGCAAGGCGATCCCCAACAACACCCACTTCGACACCACGCGGGCCAACGTCGAGTTCAGCGGGGCGGAGGCGGTCGACCTGGTGATCGAGGAGGGGCGTCATCCCTCGGTGATCCACCCATTCAAGGGGAACATGGACCTGGCGGCGCTGGAGGCGTTCATCGTCGAGCGTGGCGTGGAGAGCGTGCCCCTGGTCATGGTGACCGTCACCAACAACTCCGGCGGGGGCCAGCCGGTCAGCCTCGAGAACCTGCGCGGGGTGCGCGCCATCTGTGACCGATACGGGCTGCCGCTCTTCCTCGACGCCTGCCGCTTCGCCGAGAACGCCTGGTTCATCAAGCAGCGGGAGCCCGGCTACGCACATCGGGCCATCCCGGAGATCGTGCGCGAGATGGCCGCCCTAGCCGATGGAATGACGATGTCGGCCAAGAAGGATGCCATCGCCAACATCGGCGGCTGGCTGGCTCTCAACGACGATGCCTGGGCCGAGGCCGCCCGCAACCTGCTCATCCTGACCGAGGGCTTTCCGACCTACGGCGGCCTGGCGGGGCGCGACCTGGAGGCGATCGCGCAGGGGCTGCGCGAGGTGATCGACGAGGATTACCTGCGCTACCGGATCCGATCGACCGCCTACCTCGGAGAGGCGCTGGTGGAGGCGGGGATCCCCTGCGTCCAGCCGATCGGTGGACATGCGGTCTACCTGGACGCCGGGTCGCTCCTCTCGCACCTGGAGCCGCTCCAATACCCGGGGCAGGCGCTGGCGGTGGCGCTCTACCGCGAGGGCGGAATTCGCGGCTGCGAGATCGGCTCAGTCATGTTCGGCCGCCATCCCGATGGCAGCGAGACGCCGGCCAACATGGAGCTGGTGCGCCTCGCCATTCCGCGGCGGGTCTACACCCAGTCGCATGTCGACTACGTGATCGAGGTGGTTCGCTGGGTCGCCGAGCGGGCGGCGCAGCTCCCCGGCTACCGGATCGTCTCCCAGCCGCCGCAGCTGCGGCACTTCACGGCCCGCTTCGAGACGATTGCCTGACGCCCTGGAATGCGGCCTAGAATCGGCTGATGGATGAGCGCTGCCTCGACTGCGGGCGGGATGTAGCCCTCGGGACGCCGCTTTTCCGCGACCGCGTCACCTTGATCAGCTCCGCGGACCCCGATGTCGCCTTCATCTGCGTCGAGTGCCGTCGCACCGCCCCGGTCCTCGACGAGCAGGGAAACGTCCTGAGCGAGGAGCAGCTGGCCGGGCTGATGTACGTGGTCGGGCGCGGGGGACGCGCCTAGCTCACCTCGACCCGGTCGACCCACTTCACCCACTCGAGGCCGCGGCGGCCGGGCGCCACCAGCCGGCACGGGGCGCCGTTGCCGACCGGCAGCGGGTGGCCAGCGACGCCGGTAGCCAGCAGGGCGCCGCGCGCCTCGGCGATTGGCAGCTCGGCGTACCAGTCGGTCACGGAGCGGACGTGAACGCGCCTGGCATCCCCGGCCGCTCCGGCCATCTCGAGCAGCCGCGCGAGCGGGACGCCGGCCCAGGTGGTACGCAGCGCCCAACCCGACGTGCAATCCAGAATCGCCTCGCGCTCGACCAGCCCTACGGCAGCCAGCTCTGCGAGGGAAAGACTGAGCGGACGCTCCACGCGCCCCGTCACCGACAGGCGCCATGCCACCGGGTCGACCCTGGGCGTCGCCTCGCCGAAGAAGGTGGTGGCTGGAGGGACGCCACCATCAGGGCGCCACCGTGACCCGGTGAAGCGACGCGACCCGCCGAAGAGACGCTCGGCGGCGTTCGCGGCTCCCCATGCCGCAACGCCGACAGCGCCGAGGCTCATGGTGGCCAGCGCCGTGCGTCGAGAGATGGCCCTCGTGCCGAGCCCGCCCGCCGGCGGACGGAGCACGCGCCAGCGGCGTGGCACCAGATGAACGACGGCGACCGGCACCAGGACCAGCGCGGCCCACACGTGGAGGGTCAGGATCGTCCACGACCCGATGGACAAGATCCGCCCCGACGCCACCCACGCGAATCCGCCAACCATGGCGGCGCAGGCCGCCGCGCCGAGCACGAGGGAGACGGCGAGCGCCGTCCATCGCCTGGCCCTGATCGCCTTGGGAACCGAGCGCCAGAGCTTGAGTGCCACCGCCGCCAGCAGGGCCCCGGCAAGGAGACCGTGCACCACGAAGAGAAGTGAGGTCGGCGGAGTCCCGGCGCGCAGGCTGATCAGCCCGGTGGCGAGCTGGGCGACGATCAGGATCGCGAGGAGACGATCGAGCGCGGCTGCGCTCATGCGGGGGATGGTACGCCCGGCTCGCTCAGTCCGCGCCGACTGCTAGGCTTCGAAGATGGACCGCCGGAGCTGGACGCTCGTCGCCGTCGTGCTCGGCTCCGGAATCGTCTTCCTCGATTCCACGATCGTCAACGTCGCGCTGCCGGCCATCGGAAAGCAGCTCCCGGCCTCGCTGGTGGGCGTGCTGGAGGGCCAGTCGTACATCGTCAACGGCTACCTGCTGACCCTCGCGGCGCTGCTGATCCTGGCCGGCGCCCTGGCGGATGCCTACGGCCGGCGGCGCCTCTTCGTCATCGGACTGGCGGGCTTCGGGGCCACCTCGCTCCTGTGTGGCCTGGCGCCGAGCATGGAGCTGCTGATCGTGGGCCGGCTGGCCCAGGGCGTCTTTGGAGCGCTCCTGGTGCCGACCTCGCTGGCCCTGATCAACGCCACCTTCGATGGGCCGGACCGAGGGAGAGCCTTCGGCACCTGGGCCGCCGCCACCAGCGCGCTCACCATCCTTGGTCCGCCGGTCGGCGGCTTCCTGGTCGACACGCTCGGCTGGCGGGTGGCATTCCTGGTCAACGTCCCGCTGGTCGCGGTCGGGATCGCCATCGCGCGCGCACAGCTGGAGGAGAGCCGCAACCCGGAGGCCCCTTCTCGCTTCGACTGGGTCGGCGCGGTGGCAGTCGCGGTCGCGGTCGGCGGCCTCGCCTTTGGCGCGATTCGCGGTCAGCAGCAGAACTGGACCGATCCGGCGGCCTGGACCGCCCTGGCGCTCGGGGCGGTGGCGACCGTGGGCCTGGTGCCCCTGATGCTGTGGCGCAGCGACCCATTGGTCCCGCCGGCGCTCTTCCGCTCGCGCAACTTCACCGTCACCAACCTGTCGACGCTGCTGATCTATGGGGCGCTCTACGTCTACTCCTACTACCAGGCGATCTTCCTGCAGGGCACGATCGGCTACACCGCGACCGCTTCAGGCCTTTCCGGGCTGCCGATCAGCCTGGCGCTCGCCCTCCTCTCGACGACCTTCGGCCGGCTGGCGGGGCGGTATGGACCGCGCCGCTTCATGGCGATCGGGCCGGCCCTGATGGCAGCAGGGCTCCTCTGGCTGCTGCGGCTGCCGGCGAGCAGCAGCGCCTGGCATGCCCGCCTGGACGCCCCTGCTTCGCTGGTCCCGCCCGTCTCCTACATCGTGGATGTGCTGCCGTTCGTGCTCATCTTCGGGATCGGCATCTCGATCCTGGTCGCGCCCCTCACCACCGCCCTCATGACCTCGGTGCCGACGGGTAACTCCGGGCTGGCGTCGGCCATCAACAACGCCATCAGCCGCATCGGGCCGCTGCTGGCCGGAGCGGTGATCTTCATCGGCGTGTCGGCCAGCTTCTACGGCGGGCTTCAGCAGCGGGTCCCAGCGCTGGACACCACCTCGGCACAGGTGCGCGAGGAGATCCCGCCCCTCAACGCCCCGAAGCCCGGGCTTCCCCCCGAGCAGCTCGCCGCGGCACGATACGCCTCGACCGATGCGTACCACCTGGCGATGCTCATCGCCGCCCTGCTGTGCGCCGGGGGGGCAGCGATCAACCTGGCGGGAATCCGCCTCACCGTCGATGCGGAGGCATCTTCTATCATCGGCGCATGAGCACCTTCACCTCGCGGCTCGCGACGTGGCGCTACGTGATGAACACGGCGAACCTCCCGGCCGGCGCCGAGCGGGACCCGATCGCCAAGTGGCTGGTGGTGACCCGCGCCGCGGTCTTCACCATGACCCTCACCTCGGGGCTGATCGGCGGACTGCTGGCCGTCGGCTCCGGGAGCGCCGTCAACTACGGCTACCTGGCGCTCGCCATCATCGGCCTGGTGGTGGCGCACGCCGCGAACAACATGATCAACCACTACTTCGACATGGAAGTCGGAATCGACACGGACGACTACGTCCGAGCCCTCTACGCCCCGCACCCGGTCCTCTCCGGCTGGCTGACCAAGGCGCAGCTGCGGAACGCGATCCTGATCGCCAACGCCATCGACCTGGCGATCCTCCTCGTCCTGGTCTGGGCCCGCGGACCGTGGGTCGCCGGCTTTGCCTTCGCCGGGCTCTTCATCAGCGTCTTCTACGTCGCTCCGCCGATCAGCCTGAAGAAGCGCGGCCTCGGCGAGCCGGGCGTCTTCCTGACCTGGGGACCGCTCATGATCGGCGGGACCTACTTCGTGGCCACCGGGACGCTCCCGGGCTGGGTCTGGGTGGCCTCGCTCCCGTACGCGATCCTGGTCACCACCGTGCTCTTCGGCAAGCACATCGACAAGATCAGCGCCGACAGCAAGATGGGGATCCACACACTGCCGGTGATCCTGGGGGATCGGCCTGCAAGGCTCGTGGCACAGGTCCTGATGGTCGCCTTCTACCCGATCGTGATCGGGGCAGCCCTGATCGGCTGGATCGGCCCCTTCGTGCTGATCGTGGTCCTCGGCCTCCCGCGCCTCTGGCAGGTCCTGCAGCAGTTCTCGGCGCCGAAGCCGGAGGTCGCGCCGCGCGCAGGTGGGCTGCTGCTCGTGGGCCTGCTGCTGAACGCTCTGCTGCCCGGAGTCCATCTGCCCTGGATCTGATCGGCAGGGGCTGACCGATGCTTCCTCTCTTCGACGAGAACCTGCCCGGGCGAGGCATCCCGTGGGTCACCATCGGACTGATCGCCGCCAACGTCGCGGTCTTCCTGCTCCTGCAGGGCGCCACCGGTGAGAACGCATTCACCTACGGTTGGAGCGCGATCCCGCAGGAGATCACGCGGGGGGTCGACCTGACCACGGCCCAGTCGGTGAGCGTCGGCGGGGCGGCCTACCTCGTTCCCGAAGCGCCGGGCCCGATGCCGATCCAGCTCACCCTGCTGAGCAGCATGTTCATGCACGGCGGCTGGCTCCACCTGGGCGGCAACAT
The DNA here is from genome assembly GCA_005879775.1 of Chloroflexota bacterium. Lineage (GTDB taxonomy): Bacteria > Chloroflexota > Limnocylindria > QHBO01 > QHBO01 > CF-167. The sequence goes on along the minus strand of VBJX01000052.1, from coordinate 14,994 downwards.
GCTCTTCCTGTGGATCTTCGGCGACAACGTGGAGCATCGGGCCGGCCCGATCCTCTTCCTGATCGGCTACCTGCTGGCCGGCCTGGTCGGCAGCCTGGCCCAGATCATCAGCGCGCCCGATTCGCCGGTGCCGTCCCTCGGCGCTTCCGGCGCGATCTCCGGCGTGCTGGGCGCCTACATCGTCCTGTTCCCACGGAACCGGGTGACAACCTTCATCTTTCGCTTCCTGCTCCAGGTGCCGGCCTGCGTGGTGCACGGCATGTGGATCGCCCTGCAGCTGTTCAACGGCTTCGCGGTGACCGAGATCGGCGCGGAGGCAGGAGGGGTCGCCTACCTGGCCCACGTCGGTGGCTTCGCGACCGGCCTGCTCTTCGGCTTCGTGCTCCTTCGCCTGCCCGATGCGGGCGAGCCACGGTGACGGCGACGATCTCGGAAGCACGCGACCCCGTGCCTCCGGCTGCCGGGCTGTTCGGGCCGCAGAGCGTCTCGTGGCTGGTGAACCGCGAGGCGCTGGTCCTGGCCGGCGGGAGCTGCGCCCTCCTGATGCAGCTCGCCCATCCGGCCGTGGCCGCCGGCGTCGCCGAGCACTCCGACTTTCGCCAGCGGCCGTGGGACCGACTGCAGCGCACGCTGAACGCCAGCTATGCGGTGATCTTCGGCGGCATGCCGCGCGCCGAGCGCGCGCTGCAGCGGATCAATGCCATCCACGGCAACGTCAGGGGCACCGTCCCGGAAACGGGTGCCGCGTACGACGCGCTCGATCCTGCCCTCCTCCTCTGGGTCCACGCCACCCTGGTGGACACCGCGTTGCGCGTCTATGACCGCTTCGTGGCACCGCTGAGCGCTGCCGACGCGGAGGCTTACCACGCCGAGGCGCGGGTCGTGGCCGTCCGGCTGGGAGTGCCCGAGGAGGTCGTGCCCGCCACCCTCGCCGAGCTGCGCCGCGAGATGGAGCGCCTCATCGCCAGCGGGGAGGTGCGCGTCACGCCGACTGCCCGCGCACTCGCCCCCGCGATCCTGCATCCGAACCGCCTGCCGCGACGAGCCTGGGAGGCGGCGCACCTGGTCTCGCTCTCCGTCCTCCATCCGGAGATCCGCCGCGGGTACGGGATCGGCTGGTCCGATGCCCGGGAGCGAGGCGTCCAGCGGCTCGCCTCCGCGACGCGCCGCTTCCTGCCACTGGTGCCGGCGCCGCTTCGCTACGTCCCTGTTGCTCGCGCGGCGGACCGGCGGATGCGCCGCGCCGTCGACGCTTCATCGAGCAGTGCGAGGGGGTGACGTCCCAAACCCCGCTCGGTATGATGTGCGGCGCCCAGCGCACGACCTCACGGCGCCCCAGTCGCGGTAGCCTCAGAGGAGCTCCTTGACCCGATTCGCCCGGCTGGCCATCGCCGCGTCGATCGCGACCTACGTCCTGATCGTGGCCGGCGGCCTGGTGCGGGCCACCGGCTCGGGGCTCGGCTGCCCGGACTGGCCGCTCTGCTTCGGTGACTGGATCCCCCCGGCCGACCTCAACGCCTGGATCGAGCACAGCCATCGCCTCATCGCGGCCGTTGCGGTCGGCCCGCTCGTCGGCGCCGTGGCGCTCATCACCATCTTCACCTCGCGCCGCAACGACCGTCCGATGCTCATTGCTGCGCTCGTCGCCGGCGTGCTGGTGGTGGTCCAGGCCCTGCTTGGCGGCCAGGTCGTGATCCAGCAGCTGCGCGCCGAGCTGGTGACGGCGCACCTGGCGATGGCGTTGACCGTGCTGGCACTGACGATCCTGATCGCCGATCGCGCGTCAGCCGGTCCGTTGCCGGCGAGGGCCGCAGCGGGCCCGGGCGCGCTCATCGGCGTCACCGCGGCAGCGGTCTTCGCCCAGATGCTGCTCGGATCGTGGGTCACCGGGTCGCGCGCGGGGCTGGCCTACACCGACTTCCCGCTCATGGATGGCAGCCTGCTGCCCGCCGTGACGGCGGTGAGCCAGGGAGTGCAGCTGGCGCATCGGGCTCTGGCCGTCGTCGTCCTGCTGCTGGTGGCATGGACCGCCTGGCGAGTCCGTCGCGAGGTGAGCGAGCCGCCTGCGCGGCGGCTGGCGGCGATCGCCGTCGGACTTGTCGCGCTCCAGGTGGTGCTGGGCGCGGCGAACGTCTGGTCGCGGCTCTCGGCGCTCTTCGTCGTCCCGCACCTGGCTGTTGGGGCGCTCCTGTGGGCCATCCTGGTCTGGCTCTGGCTGAGCGTCCGGCGCCAGCCGGCAGGCGTGCCGGCGCCAGCCGAGGCGCAGCGCCTCGAGCGTCCCTCGACCGTCGACACCCTGCGCGCCTACGTGGCGCTCACCAAGCCGCGCATCATCGAGCTGCTGCTGGTGACCACTGTGCCGACCATGGTCCTTGCCCAGCGTGGCCTGCCCTCGATCTGGCTGATCGGCGCCGTGATGGTCGGCGGAACGCTCGCCGCGGGCGGTGCGAACGCGATCAACATGTACCTCGATCGCGACATCGACGACGTGATGCGTCGCACCCGGCACCGTCCGCTGCCGCGACATGCCGTGGCGCCTCGCCCGGCGCTCGTCTTCGGGGTCGCGCTGAGCGCCATCTCACTGGCCTGGCTGGCGATCACCGTGAACCTCCTCTCGACCCTCCTGGCGGGGAGCGCGATCGCCTTCTACGTTTTTGTCTACACCCTGTGGTTGAAGCGCACGACGCCGCAGAACATCGTCATCGGCGGGGCGGCCGGCTGTGTGCCGGTGCTCGTCGCCTGGGCCGCTGTGACCGGGCGGGTCGAGGTGCCGGCCCTGGTGCTGTTCGCCATCGTCTTCTACTGGACCCCGCCCCACTTCTGGGCGCTTGCGTTGCGCTACAAGGGCGACTACGCCGCCGCCCGGGTCCCGATGCTCCCCGTGGTCCGCGGCGAGGCAGAGACGGCGCGGCAGATCGTCCTCTACACCGTCCTCCTGGTCGCCGTCAGCCTGCTCCTCTTCCCGACGGCGGGGATGGGCCTCATCTACCTCGTCACCGCGCTGGTGCTGGGAGCGGCGTTCGTGTGGTACGCCCTGCGCGTCCGGCGTGACGCAGCCGACGGACGGGCCGCGATCCGGCTCTTCCGCTTTTCGATCGGCTACCTGACGATCCTCTTCGCCGCGGTGGCGGCCGACAGCCTGCTGCGCCTGCCCCTGCGCTAGGTGCCGGGGCGCGCCGCCTGCCCCGCCGCATCGGCGTCGAGCCGCGCGTCAAGCCGGGCGCTGCGCCGGTCCTCCTGCCGGACCCAGGCGGCGACCACCAGGCCCATCGCCAGCAGGAAGACGACGTCGCCACCGACCCACATCAGCATCCCGCCAATTCCCTGGTCCACGAGCGGAGTCGGGCCCCAGTCGCGGAGGTGCGCCTGCGCGGCGTAGTGCGGGTAGAGGACCGGCGCGCTCATCAGCGCCACGCCCAGAAACGAGTTCTGCGGCATCGCCAGGAAGAGATAGAAGAGACGAACCGGGTAGGCGAGGCGCCATCGGGCTGGGTCGGCCCCGACCACAGGCCACCAGAAGAGGAGGGCAGCGCCCAGGAAGGTGATGTGCTGCAGGTCGTGCAGCCAGGCGTTGGCGAGCGCCTGGTCGTAGAGCGTGCTGAAATGCCAGCCCCAGTTCACCGCCGCGAAGAGGAGCCAGGCGAGCAGCGGGAAGCTCAGCACGGCGACGGCGCGGCTGTGGAGGATCGCGAGCAGCCCACGACGGACCGATGGCGACGCGGCGCGCAGCGCCAGCGTCGCCGGTGCCCCGAGCAGCAGGAGCGGCGCGGCAACCAGCTCGAGCAGCATGTGCTGCAGCATGTGCACGCTGAAGAGCCCTCCCTCGTATGCCTCGATCGGCGAGGTCAGGGCGATGCCGATCACCCCCAGCCCGCCGAGGAAGGCCGCGGTGCGCCAGGCCGGCGGCGGATGGGCCGGGTGGCGACCGGCCACGGCCCGCGTCAGCCATACCCAGCCGGCAGCGGCGATCACGATGGGGACGAGGACCAGCGGCTCCAGTCGCCAGGCCAGCAGCAGGCCGGGAAAGGAGGGTGCGGGCGCCGGTGGACCGTGGGCCAGCACCGGCGGCGGCAAGCTCGCCGCGATGCCTGCCACCGCAGCGGCCATCCCTATCCGAAGCCTCGGCATGCGGCCATTCTCGCCTCGGATGGCTGGCGGCGCGAACACGGTTGGAACCTGACGGAGCGGTCCTGCGTCCAAGCGCCCATGAGACGTCTGCCGCTGCCCCGCTCGCCCCTGACCCTGGTTCTTTCTCTCCTCCTGGCCGCCTGTTCCGCGGGTGCGGGCGGCTCCCCGGGTCCCGTGCAGCACCCGGCGGCGGACCAGCTCGTGCTGCGGGTCGCCTTCCAGGGAGGGTTCGTGGCGCCCCAGGCGCTCCTCGCCCGGTTTCCGACCTTCTCCCTGCTCGGCGATGGCCGTGTGATCGTGGAGGGCGCCCAGACCGAGATCTATCCCGGCCCTGCGCTTCCGCCGATCCTCGTCCGGCAGCTGACCGAAGCCGGTATCCAGGCCGTACTGGCAGAGGTCCTGGGCACCGGTGCCTTCGCCGCCAGCGCCGACTGAACGCCAACGGGCAGAAGGTCAGGGTCGTGGTCTACGCGCTCAACGAATTCGACGTCAGCGGCGGCACCGGCAGCGTCTCGTCGGAGGAGATCGCCACCTACCGCACCCTCTCCCACCTGAACGAGCGACTCGCGACCCTGGACCAGTGGCTGCCGGCCTCGGACTGGGCCGATGGCGCCTGGAAGCCCTTCATCCCCGATGCGCTGCGGCTCATCGTGCGCGACGCAAGCGGAGACCAGCCCGATGAGAGCGGTATCGCCAACCAGCTCGTGCCATGGCCTGGCGCCTCGGACCCTGCCACGTTCGGGTCGGCGACCACTATCGATGGCTCCCGCTGCGGCGTGGTGAGTGGCGAGGAGGCGGCCGCCTGGAATGCTGCGCTCGGCACCGCCAACGAGCTGACGCGCTTCGTCCAGGACGACGTTCGGTACCAGGTGATCGCTCGCCAGCTGCTCCCCGACGAGCCGCCGGAGTGCCCGTCGCTGCCGTCCTGACGACAGCCTGACCTCCCCTGGCGTCGGCCCGAAGGCGGCACGCACGGCTCGCCCCCGGCTACGCCATCGTCGTCGGCCTCGGTACAATACCGGGCGTGCCCCCGCCTGCTGGGCGGACGTGCGCGCTCTAGTCAGACCATCCGGCGTCGCCCGCACGGTGAGGAACCCGAGACGAGCTGATGTCACGACTGGCCGCCCCACTCCGACATCCAGCCCTCCGCCGTGCCCGTCTCCCCGTCCTGCTGATCGCCGCGATCGGGTTGCTGGCCGGCTGCGGAATGATTCCTCCGGAGCCCGACACCACGCAGGCCAAGGAGGTCTTCAACCTCTACATCGCCGTCCTGGTGATGGGCGCGATCGTCTTCGCCGGGGTGGAGGGCTTCATCCTCTACTCGATCGCGCGTTACCGGCGCCGCGACGATCGGCTCCCGACCCAGGTGCACGGCAACAACACCGTCGAGGTGATCTGGACCGCGATTCCGACGGTGATCGTGATGATCCTCTTCGTGCTGTCGATGATCACCCTGAGCTCGATCGATGCCCGCGCGGCCAACCCCGGGGTGACCGTTGAGGTGGATGCCTTCCAGTGGCAGTGGACCTTCCACTACCTCGACGGCGACGGCAACCCGGACAACGACGTCTCGATCACCGGCACGCCGGCCAACCCGCCGGTGATGGGGCTTCCGGTCGGCGAGCCGGTGCACCTCATCCTGCGCTCGAGCGACGTCATCCACGCCTTCTTCGTGCCCCACTTCCTGGTGAAGCGCGACGTGGTCCCGGTCCCCGAGGGGCGGGCTCCCAACGACCTGGAGTTCACGATCACCGCCGCGGGCACGTATGCCGGCCAGTGCGCCGAGTTCTGCGGCGACCTGCACTCCCGGATGACCTTCAGCGTGCAGGCCATGAGCCGCGCGGACTACGACAAGTGGTACGCGGCGGTGCAGTCCGGCAAGCCGCCGACGCCTTCGGTGGCGCCGGGTGGCACGACCGTCAAGCTGACCGCGGCCGACATCTCCTTCGACGTCAAGCAGCTGACCGTCCCGGCCGGGCAGCCGTTCCACATCCAGCTCACCAACAAGGACAGCCTGCCCCACAACGTCGGGATCTACCAGGGCGACAAGGAGCTCTTCCGCGGCGACCCGGTGAACGGGGTGGGGACGATCATCTACGACGTTCCCGCCCTGCCGGTGGGCGACTACACCTTCATCTGCGACTACCATCCGTTGCCAGCCATGACTGGCACGCTGACGGTCAAGTAGCGAGCCGAGCGAGGAACCGATGGCAACCACGGCCCTGAGCCCCACCACCGAGAGCTACCGCCGCTCCTGGGTGCTCGAGTGGCTCACCACCGTCGACCACAAGAAGATCGGGATCCTCTACATCGTCAACTCGTTCCTCTTCTTCTTTGCGGCGGGGATCCTGGCCCTGGTCGTCCGCTCCGAGCTGGCGGTGCCGGGCCTCCAGTTCCTGGACGAGAGGACCTACAACCAGGCCTTCACGATGCACGGGACGATCATGATCTTCCTGTTCGTCGTGCCGGTCCTTTCCGGCTTCAGCAACTACATCGTGCCGCTCCAGCTCGGCGCGCCGGACATGGCCTTCCCGCGGATCAACGCCCTCTCCTTCTGGTTCCTGCCGCTGGGCGGGATCCTGATCTTCTCCGGCTACCTGTTCGGAGGGGCCGCAGCGGAGGGATGGACCCTCTACACCCCGTTGAGCGCGGGCACCTACTCGAAGGGGGTCGGGACCGACCTGTGGCTGGTCGGGCTGCTGCTGGTGGGGACCGCCTCGATCCTTGGCTCGATCAACTTCGTGGCCACCATCTTCAAGATGCGCGCGCCGGGAATGACCCTCTTCCGGATGCCGATCCTGGTCTGGACGGTGCTCGTCACCCAGACCCTGATCCTGCTCGCCACGCCGGTGCTGGCGGCCGGCATGATCGCCCTCTTCATCGACCGCAACTACGGCGGCAGCTTCTTCGACCCCAACGCCGGCGGCAACCCGATCCTCTGGCAGCACCTCTTCTGGTTCTTCGGCCACCCCGAGGTCTACATCGTGATCCTGCCGGCGATGGGGGTGGTGAGCGAGATCCTGCCGGTCTTCACCCGCCGTCCGCTCTTCGGCTACCGGGCCTTCGTCTTCGCCACGGTCGCCATCGGCCTCCTGAGCTTCAGCGTGTGGGCGCACCACATGTTCACCACCGGCCAGGTCTACCTGCCGTTCTTCAGCTTCATGACCGCCCTCATTGCCGTGCCGACCGGGGTCAAGTTCTTCAACTGGATGGCGACCCTGTGGCGCGGCTCGATCACCTTCGCCACCCCGATGCTCTTCGCGCTCGGCTTCCTCTCGATGTTCCTGATCGGCGGCATCAGCGGCATGGTCCTCTCCTCGCCGCCGATCGACTTCCACCTGCAGGACACCTATTTCGTGGTGGCGCACCTGCACTACGTCTTCTTCGGCGGGTCGGTGTTCGGGGTCTTCGCCGCCACCTACTACTGGTTCCCGAAGATGTTCGGGCGCCGGCTCAACGAGGGCCTGGGCAAGATCCACTTCTGGCTGCACTTCATCGGCTTCAACCTGGCCTTCTTCCCGATGCACATCCTGGGGCTGGATGGCATGCCGCGGCGCATCGCCGACTACTCGCCCGATGCGGGCTGGACGATGTGGAACCTGGTCTCCACCGCCGGGGCGTTCATGATCGCGGTCAGCATCCTCCCGTTCCTGTGGAACGTGGCGGCCACCTTCATCAACGGCGAGCCGGTGGGGGACGACCCGTGGGAGGGGAACACGCTGGAGTGGGCCACCAGCTCGCCGCCGCCGCCGCACAACTTCGATCGGCTGCCGCCCATCCGCAGCGAGCGCCCCGTCTTCGACCTGCGCCATCGGCATGACGCCGAGCGGCTGGCCGCCGAGGAGGCCACCGCTCATGCGGTCGTCGAAGGCGGCCCCTCGTGAGCGTCGAGGCGCCTGCCATGCACGCTGCAGAGGGCGTGGAGCTCACTCGCCGCGAAGCCGGGGTGCCAACCCCGCTGCTCGGCATGCTGCTCTTCATCACCAGCGAGGTGATGTTCTTCGGCGGGCTCTTCGCCGCCTACTTCAACGCTCGAGCCGTCCACGTCGGGACCTGGGGCCCGCCTGCGCCGGCCGCCGAGCTCGAGATCCTGCCGATCGCCCTGCCGATCACGATCGTCCTCATCAGCTCCAGCTTCACGATGCAGCTGGCGGTGTGGGCCATCCGCCGCGGCGATCAGCGCGCGATGCGCAACTGGACGGCGCTGACCCTTCTGCTGGGGATCGCCTTCCTGGCCGGCCAGCTGTACGACTATTCGACCCTTGGCTTCGGGATCGGTGATGGATCGTTCGGGACGGTCTTCTACACGCTCACCGGCTTCCACGGAGCCCACGTCTTCGGTGGCACGGTGGGGCTCACCATCCTGGTGGCACGTGCCAGCCAGGGCCAGTTCAGCGCCCGGAACCATGTCGCAGTGGAGGCGATCAGCTTCTACTGGCACTTCGTTGACGTGGTCTGGATCGCGCTCTTCTCGACCCTCTACTTCCTGCGCTAGCGGAGAGCTGCCTTGAGCGACGTCGCATTCGGCTACCTGCTCCTGGCGATCGGCATCGGCTTCATCCTGTTCATCGTCTACGCGCTCACCAGCCAGCTCGCGCGCGGTCCGCGGCCGCGCCCGAAGGTGCCGCCCGGCGTCCACCTGCCGCCGCCGAGCATCCTGCCCGCGGTCCTGGCGGTGGGCGCCTCGCTGCTCGGCGCCAGCCTGGCATTCCGCGCCGACAACCAGCCGCTCGCCAACCCGTTCCTGGCCGTTCCGGCCCTGGTCGTGATGCTGGCCGGCATCGTCGCCTGGATTCGAGCCGCCGGGCGCGAATGGCGAGAGACCGAGTCAGGGTCCGCGCACGACGACTCCGGCCACTGAACTCCGGGTGGCCACCCCGTCGCGTCGCCTGCTGATCATTGCGGGCGTGACCCCGCTGGCCCTGATCCTGGTGTGGGCCGCCGTGCTGGGCCTGGTCCAGGCACCATCGGAAACGGCGCGGATCGGAACCCCAGCACCCGCCTTCGCGCTCGCCGACCTGGACGGGAAGCCGGTACGCCTTTCCGACCTGCACGGGCGTCCCGTGGTCGTCAACTTCTGGGCCAGCTGGTGCGCGCCATGCGTCGAGGAGTTCCCGCTCCTGCGGGCCGCGCTGGCAACGCACGGCGACTCCGGGCTTGCGATCATTGGTATCGTCTACCGCGACCGCTCGGAGGCGGCCCGCGCATTCATGGCGCGCATGGGAGCAACCTGGCCGGCGGCGATGGATCCCGGAGAGACGGTAGCCCGCCAGTACGGAATCCTCAGCCCGCCGGAGAGCTACTTCATCGGGCGTGACGGGATCGTGGCCGGCCGCCAGATCGGTCAGCTGAGCGCCGCCGACCTCGATCGGCAGCTCTCACTGATACTCGGCGAGGAGTGAGACGGATGAGCGTAAACCTGCCGGCGACGACCGATGAGAGGGCGCTGGTCGTCGACACCGCCCACGACCTTCATCCCGACCACCGCGATCCGCAGCGCCAGCACGTACAGCAGAACCTGCGATCGGCCCTGCTTCCCCTGGCGCTTATCGCCTTCCTGGTCGTGGCCCTGGTGGCTGCCGCCTGGACCTTCCTCGCGGCCCTTCCGCCGCCCGGCTGATCCGCTCCCCCTGACCGGCGCCGTCAGTTCCCGGCGCCAACCGGCGTGGGATAGCGCCGATCCACGTACTCGTCCAGGATCTCGAGGAAGCGGGGGACGATCTCGTCTCCGCGCAGGGTGGTCCGCAGCTTGCCGTCCACGAAGACCGGCGCCACCGGCTCCTCGAAGGTGCCCGGCAGGCTGATCCCGATGTCCGCGTGCTTGCTCTCGCCGGGTCCGTTGACCACGCAGCCCATGACCGCCACCTTCAGCTCCTCGACGCCGGGGTGCGCCTCGCGCCAGAGGGGCATCTGCTCGCGGAGGTAGGTCCCGATGTCGCGAGCCATCTCCTGGAAGAAGACCGAGGTGGTTCGACCGCAGCCCGGGCAGGCACTCACCTGCGGCGTGAAGCTGCGCAGCCCGAGCGACTGCAGCACCTGCTGGGCGATCTGCACCTCCTCGGTCCGGTCGCCGCCGGGGGCCGGGGTCAGGCTCACCCGGATCGTGTCGCCGATCCCGCGCTGCAGCAGGATGGCCAGGGCAGCGGTCGACGAGATGATCCCTCGGCTGCCCATGCCGGCCTCGGTGAGCCCAAGGTGGAGGGGGTAGTCGCACGCTTCGGCGAGCCGGGCGTAGACCTCGACCAGGTCCTGCACGCCGCTCACCTTGGCGCTCAGGATGATCCGATCGTGGTCGAGCCCGGTCTCCTCGGCGAGCCGCGCGGAGCGCACCGCCGACTCGAGCATCGCCTCGATCATCACCGCGCGACTGTCACGTGGCTCGGCGAGCGCCGCGTTGGCGTCCATCAGCTCGGTGAGCAGCTGCTGGTCGAGCGAGCCCCAGTTGACCCCGATCCGCACCGGCTTGCCGTTGGCGATCGCCACCTCCACGATCTGGCGGAACTGCTCGTCGCGTCGCTTGGTGCCGACGTTGCCCGGGTTGATACGGTACTTGGCCAGCGCCGCGGCACACTCGGGATACCTGGTCAGCAGCAGGTGGCCGTTGTAGTGGAAGTCCCCGATGATCGGGACACCCACCCCAAGTCCGTCGAGCTTCTCGCGGATCAGCGGCACGGCCTTGGCGGCTTCGTCGTTGTTGACTGTCACCCGCACCAGCTCGGAGCCCGCATGGGCCAGCTGGGCCACCTGGATGGCGGTGGCATCGGCATCGGCTGTGTCGGTGTTGGTCATCGACTGGACGACGATCGGATGAGCCGAGCCGACGAGCACGCCGCCCACGTCAACGGTTGGAGTCTGCCTGCGCTCGGTCATCGTTGCTTCGAGTGTAGGGGAGGGGCCCCGGGAGCGTGCGTGCTACAATTTGCTTACTTGCGCAACAACCGATGCTCTAGACTCCAATGAGATGACCGCGACCATTCCGCCCAGCACGGGCACGCCAACCCCCGACAAGACAGAGACCCGCCACCGGAAGCTCGCGATCATCGGATCCGGCCCGGCCGGCCTCACCGCCGCGCTCTACGCGGCGAGAGCCAATCTCGAGCCG
>VBJX01000052.1:0-3747 GCA_005879775.1 Chloroflexota bacterium | reverse complement strand
GCTTCCCCGGGGGCATCCAGGGACCGGAGCTGATGCAGCTCTTCCGCGACCAGGCAGAGCGCTTCGGATCCACCATCCTGGACAAGGACGTGACCCGCGTCGACTTCTCGTCCCGCCCCTTCCACCTGTGGGTGGGCGAGGACGAGTACCTGGCCGAGTCGGTGATCGTCGCCACCGGAGCCTCTGCCCTGTGGCTCGGCCTCCCGTCCGAGGAGCACTTCCGCGGACGCGGGGTGAGTGCCTGCGCCACCTGCGACGGGTTCTTCTTCCGCGAGCGGGAGATCGCCGTGGTGGGCGGCGGCGACACGGCCCTGGAAGAGGCGCTCTTCCTCACGCGCTTCGCCAGCAAGGTGACGATGCTCGTTCGTCGCGACGCGTTCCGGGGCAGCAAGATCATGCAGGACCGCGCCTTCGCCCACCCGAAGATCGAGGTGCGCTGGAACACCGAAGTGGTCGACGTCCTGGGGGACATGACGGTCAAGGAGCTGAGCCTCCGCGACACGGTCAACGGAAAGGCGTCGACCCTGCCGGTGCAGGGACTCTTCGTCGCCATCGGCTACAAGCCCAACACCGAGCTCTTCGCCGGCCAGCTCGACCTGGACGAGCGGGGCTACTGCATCGTCAGCGGCGAGACGCGCTCCAAGGTCGAGGGCGTCTTCGTGGCCGGTGACGTCCACGATCATCGCTACCGTCAGGCGGTGACGGCGGCGGGGGACGGCTGCAGGGCCGCCATCGATGCGGAGCGCTGGCTCGAATCGGTCGGGGAGACGACCGCCTCCACCGCCACCAACTGGTAGTCGCCGGCCCGGCCGGTTCCCTCAGTCGTCCTCGGCGCTGAGCTTCCCCGCCAGCTCGGGGTTCATCCCCTGCTGGCCTGCCCCGGCCAGGTGGTCGAGAGTCGTCCGCCAGCGCGTGTCGGCATCGAAGGCGACGCGCAGCTCCCGGCGCGCCTCGGCCACGTCACCGCGCTTGGCCAGCTCGAGCCCCCACCAGAAGGCGAGCTCGTAGGCATCGGGCGCGAGCTGCATGGCCTGCGCGTAGCGCTCGTCGCCGCTGGCACCCGCCTTGGCGGCATCGCCCTCGTCGTCCATCAGCTGGTACGCGAGCTGCATCGTCACGATGCGACGCAGCTCTGGGACCGGGTCGGGGTGGTCCTCGATCCGCAGGTCCATCAGGCGCCCACGCCACGCCGCCTGCTGCAGCTCACCTGACACGACCATGATCGCCGCCGACTGTTTCCCTCGGACATCGCCCCCCTCGCGCTCGGCGGCTTCCAGCCCGCGGAGAAGGCGCTCCACGAAGGGAGCCTCCTCGGCCAGGGCTGCCTCGTAGGCGGCCGCCATGGCCGGCCAGCAGGTGTCGCGCTCGAGCAGGTTGCCCTGGACGGTGAAGCCGTCACGCACGAGGTGACCGCAGGCCGGGATGCAGTCAGCGCCGGTGTGGGCCCAGGCGTTCCCCTGCGCGTCGACCACTCCGAGCTGGCGGACGGCCGATTCCCCGTCGCCGGCCAGGCAGGCAGCCACCACCTCCTCCGCCGTCCTGCCGGCGCGCAGCAGCTCGAGCCCGATCGGGCCGAAGCTGATATTCACCTGCGCCTGGGTGGCGATCGCGCCAACCCCCGCTTCGAGCCAGGGGACGACCGGTCCCACGCCGAGGAAGTGCGACTGGACCGCCACCCCGAACCGTCCGGTCGCCGGGTCGCGGGCCACGATGCTGTACGTCATGCCGGCAGGTTAGCCGAAGGCTGGCGACAGGCGCCTGTACACTCGCAAGGGTCCGATCGACTTGCGACGCGGCCGGGCATCGGGCTCGGGCACCGGGGATCGCGCTGATCGGGGGAGGTGGAGATGAACGCGTTCATCGTCGAACTGCCGAACCGCCCGGGAAGCCTGGCCATGCTGGCCGAGGCGATCGCCGAGCGAGGCATCAACGTTACCGGTGCGGCGGGCGCCACGGCCGGTGATGTCGGAACCCTGGCCTTCACCACCGACAACGAGGGAGCCACCCGTGGGGTGCTCGGAGATCGGGGATGGGTCTTCCGCGAGGTGCCGGTGGTGACCGCCAGCCTCGAGGACGTGCCCGGCACCCTGGCGTCCGCGGCCCGTCGCCTCGGGGATGCCGGAGTGAATATCGAGACCATGTTCCCGAGCGGGATGGACGGCTCCAAGGTCAGGATGGCGTTTGGCGTCGACAATGCCGATGCCGCCTCGCGGGCACTCGGCTAGGAACTCGACTGGGCGCCCGGCTGGGCGCTCGGTGGGGCGCCGCGTGGACCGAGGGTCTGGCGCCCGACGTCCGGCCAATCGGTGACGAAGGCCCACAGGCCGTAGGCGGCCAGGTGCTGCATGCGCTGCGGGTCGTTGACCACGTAGCAGCCGACCTGCAGGCCGTAGGCGCGCGCCTGGTTCAGCTTGGGGGCCGGGTCGACCCCCAGATCGCCCTCGTAGACGTGTACCGCGCTGTGGCCGCGTTGCACGGCCCAGGTGAGACCGGCGTCGAACGCTTCGAAGGGGACGAGCAGATAGCCAGTGGAAAGCTCCGGGTCGAGCTCGTGCGCCTCGTCGATGGCGCGCTGGTCGAAGCTGATGACGCTCACGGCGCCGGCGGCTCGCACCTTCGCGCTACGGAGCGCCTCCACCGTGGGAGCCGCCGCGGCGGCAGGCTTGATCTCCACCACCAGGCCCGTCCCCGCAGGCAGCGAGCGCAGCACCTCGGGCAGCGTGGGGACCTTGAGCCCCTTGCCGCGGAACGGGAACGAGCCGTCTGACGCTGAAAACCGGTAGCCTGCGTCGGCGCGCCGGATCTCCTTCATGGTCAGCTCGCGCACCGGGCCCTGCAGGTCGGTCGTGCGCTCGAGGGTCTCGTCGTGGATGACGGCCAGCTGCCCGTCTCGGGTGAGGTGCACGTCCAGCTCGATGGCATCCGCGCCCATCTCGACCCCCAGCCGGAACGCCTCCATCGTGTTCTCCGGCGCGTGCGCGGCTGCGCCGCGGTGCCCGACGACCAGGGTCACGGTGCCTCTCCCGGCGGCACGATCGCGGGCTCGACCGGCGGCAGGTAGCGCTCCTCCGGTCCGGCGTGGAGCGACCCCTCTGGCACACGCCGCACGATGGCGAAGCCGATCACCATCAGCACCAGCAGCGACAGGATGGCGATCTGGTAGGCGGTCTTGCCGAGCGGGCCGAGGAGCAGCCCAACGATCGTTCCGTAGGCGATCGGGCCGATCACCGCGCTGAACTTCCCCGCCAGGCCGTAGAGCCCCAGCATCTCTCCCACCTGCTCCGGCTGCGCCAGCCGCAGCAGGAGCAATCGGTCGGTGACGGCCACTCCGCCCAGGCCCGAGCCGAGCACCGCCCCCGCCAGCAGGAAGGGGATCTTGTCGAGCACCAGCCCAAGGAGCAGCAGGCCGCCGCTCCACGAGGCGAGCACCCAGAGGAGGGTTCGCTTGGGGCCGATCCGATCCACCAGCCAGCCCCAGCCGAACGAGGCGAGGACGGCCACCACGGTCAGGAGCAGCAGGACGTTCAGGGCCTCCGCGGACGTGAATCCGATCGCCTGGGTGGCGAAGGCGCTCATCACCACGATGGCGGTGTTCACCGGGTCCGAGTAGAAGAAGCGGCCGACGATGAAGCGCAGCAGACCCGGCGTCTGGCGCGCATGGCCGATGGTGGCCTGCAGCTGGCTCCAGGAGCGCAGCGCGTCGATCATCCGGAAGCGGTCGCGCGACGGGGTGTGCTCGTGGACGCG
>VBJX01000051.1 GCA_005879775.1 Chloroflexota bacterium | reverse complement strand
CGCAGTTTGTCCACAACCATTTCGGGGCGTTCACGTTCGAGGCGGTCGACATGGTTTGGACGGGGAATCTCTTCGCCTCCAACGACGTGTATGGCTTCGACCCCCACGACCAGAGCAATCGGTTCCGCTTCGTGGGCAACCTCGCCTACCTGAACGGCAAGCACGGGATCATCTTCTCGCGCGGCTGCAGCGACAACGTGGTGATGGACAATCTCTCGTTTCTCAACCGGGCGAACGGGATCGTGATCGACGACGGCCGCGTGGCCGACGATGGCAACCCCCGTCATGCGTATGCGGTCCCCTCTGATCGCAATGTGGTGCGCGATAACCTGGTCCTGTTCAACATGGCCGGGATCACCGTCCAGGGCGGGAGCGGAAACACGGTTGCCGCGAACGTGCTGGTGGGCAACCACGCGGGCATCCGCGTATCGGCCGCGGCGACCGGCACGCTCGTCGAGGCGAATCAGATCCTCGAAACCGGGACGATTGCCATCGACCTGCGCGACGGCCCCCGCGACGCGGTCGTCACTGGCAACTGGGTGCAGGGCGCCGAGGTCGGGATCACGCTCAGCGACGCCGGAGGCCAGCTCACTGGGAACCACCTGAGCGGCATGAGGGCGCACGCCATCGTGTTTGAGAAGGATGTCCATGGCTCCGGTGCCACTCTCAACGCCGCGTCAGGAACTGGCTCGACGCCAATCGCGATGACGGGGGCCTCTGGCCTGGCTCCGAACGCCGTGCACGACAACGACCTCGCGGGGTGGGCCTCTGGTGCTGCATCGCACGACGATCGGTCGGTGGTCTGGTTCGTCCTGACGCACCCATCGATCGCCACCTGGGCGCTGGTCCTGCTGCTGCCGCTGCTCTTCTGGATCCCCGCACGCCGGCGGCAGATCGGATTGGCGCTTCGGCGCAGGGTGCCATAGCCCGCCTGAACGACGCCTGAGCCGATCCACGGCGACCCTGACCTGCCAACGGCCTTGGCCGAAGCGCTCCCCAGGCGGTACGGTTGGCCGAGATGGATCCGCAGACCCTGGAGATGGAGTTCGCCGGCGAGCTCTACTACTGGAGAGGCCCGTCGCCCTATCACTTCATCAGGGTGCCGGAGGACGTGTGCGTCGTGCTGCACGACCTGGCTCCCGTCGTCAGCTATGGCTGGGGCGTGATTCCGGTGAGCGTGCGGATCGGGGAAACCGATTTCGAGACCTCGCTCTTGCCAAAAGACGGCGGCTACGTCGTGGCGGTCAAGCCTGCTGGAGCGATGAGGGAGCGTGGTCTAAAATGGCCATGCGAAGTTCCCACCGCGGCCCGCGCGCCCGCCCCGCATAGCAGGAAAGGGGATTGAGATGCGTCGACTCATTGTTGCCGGGATCGCTGCCCTGGCCTTTGCCTTCACCGCCGGCCCCGCGCTCGCCATCGTCCCGCCGCACAACCACTGGCTCACCACCGGAAGCGGCGACGTGGTGCACGTTGGACCGTACGTCTGCGACAACCCGGACATCTATGACGCCTGGCTTAACTTCCACCTCAACGTCCACGTGGGTGTCCCAGGAACGCAGGCGTTCACCAACGACGGAAACCCGGTCAGCATCGCCGGGACGCTCTGCCCGGAGTAGGCCCGAATCGAGTCGGGCGTGGTCACGGCCTAGGTCATCGAGCGTCATGAGCACCTCAGGGGCCTCGCCCTGCTGCTGAGGTAGCGACAACCGACACCCGCAGCCAGCGGGGACCGATGAGCGACCTCGCCACCAACGTCCTCCCCTACTACGGCGAACTGGGGTCCATCGGCCGAGACCACCTACGCCAACATATGATTGGCTTCGTGAGGGCACTCGCGCGTAACGACACCCCTCAATGAACAGGCTCACCCGCGTGTGGCCCCTGGTCGCCATTCTCGCGTTGGCTGGATGCGGGGCGCAGGTTTCGCCGACCTTCGAGGGTGTGCCAACGGAATCGCCGCCTCCTAGCGCGGCTCCATCCCCGATCTCGTCGACGACGTGGGTTCGCTTCGAGTCCCCACGGAACGGCTACTCAATCGAGCTCCCCAGCGACTGGACCGTGAGATGGGCAACCGCCACATGGCGCCCCGGCCAGCTACTCGTTCCGAATGATGCTGCGTCGGATCGGATGGACGGTCCCGGCCATCTGGTATACGCGGGGTCGCAGCCGCTGCCAACCGGATCCGACACCACCGCCTGGATGCAGGGTGTCTGGAACAACCTCGCGGGAGCCGAAGGCCCCGAGCTCCCGTGCCTTGCCGAGCTCGCTGATTGGGAAGACGTCTCGGTTGGAGACGCGACCGGACGAATGGATGCGAAATGTCCGGATTCGTTCTTTCTCGTTCTCGTAACCGCCGATGAGCGGGGTTACACGTTCATTGACAACAGCACCGATCGCACCCTCTTCGAACAGATGCTCTCGACCGTTCAGCTGACTCCCGACACGGCGATCGAGTAGCACCTGACCTGATGACCGACCTCGCCAATGGAGGCCGATGATGACCGACATCCCTATGACCGCACCTACGAGATTCAGGTGGTGGACATCGGCCATGACATGGCCAGCGTGGTGGTTCACTCCGATCCGTTCACCGAGTACCTGCACCTCGCTCGCTTCGACGATGGATGGAAGATCGTCAACGCCTTCTACCGCCGCAATCGACCGAATCAGGTCCCGATGATCGAACCGGTGCTCCGGCTGGCGACGCTCGACGACGTCGACGAAATCGACGCGCTGATGAAGTCCTCGACTCGGGACCTCTTTCCGATCCTCTATGACGATGCACAGACCGAAGCGTCGGTGCACTACATCGCCGCGGTGGACCGAAGCCTGATCCAGGACGGCACGTACTTCGCGATGGAGGCCAATGGCGAGCTGGTGGCGTGCGGCGGCTGGAGTCGTCGCGACAAGCTCTACACCGGCTCGGGGGACGCCGGCGGAGACGCTCGCCCGCTCGATCCGGCGAGCGAGCCTGCCCGCCTGCGGGCCATGTTCGTGCGGGCCGATTGGACTCGCCGTGGCCTCGGCACGCGGATCCTGGAGGCCTGCGAGGCAGCTGCACGCGCGGAGGGCTTCCAGACGCTCGCCCTCATGTCGACGCTCCCCGGTCTCCCGCTTTACGAGCGGTTCGGTTTCCAAATCCTTGAGCGTGTCGACATTCCCCTGCCGAACGGCACGACGATCGGCGGCGCAAGAATGGTCATGCAGCTGCCGAGTGCAGGACCTCTCCGCCAACCACCGTCATCCAGATAGGGATGTCGCGCACGGACTCGGCTGGAGTGACGAGCAGGTCGCCATCCAGGACGGCGAAATCGGCCAGCTTGCCCACCTCGATTGAGCCGATCCGATCCTCCATGTGGATCGCCCGCGCGGCGTTGATCGTGTGCGCGGCGAGTGCCTCCTCGACCGTGAGCTCCTGGTCCGGCCCGACCCGGAAGCCGCTGGGCGTGACGCGCTGCATGGCGGCCGCGATGGTGTCGAGCGGCCGGTAGCTCTGCACGAAGGCGTCGCTGCTGATCGCCGGACGGATGCCCAGCTCGAGCTGATCCCGCAACGGCATGGCCCGATGGACGCGCTCGCCAAGGTGGTCGTGCCAGATGTCACCGAGCTCGGGGATCGAGCCGGGCTGGGTGACCGGCACCATCCCCAGCCGTGCGATGCGGTCCAGCTGCTCGGGGGTCGGCCAGGTCGAATGTTCGATGCGATGCCGGGTGTCGCCATCCGGTGCATCGGCCATCGCTGCCTCCACGGCATCGAGCATGATCCCCATGGCCCGGTCGCCCATGGTGTGGATGGCCAGCTGCCAGCCGGCGCCCGCGGCTCGATGCAGCAGGTCCGCCAGCTCGGCCGGCTCGTGGTAGAGCGAGCCCGGATACTGGCCGCGTGACCCCATCGGCTGGCTGAACATGGCGGTGCCGCCGGTGATGGCACCATCGGTGTAGAACTTCATGGCGCCGATACGCAGGTGGTCATCTCCCATCGGGCCCACCAGGCCGATGGCCAGGTACTCGTCGAGCTGATGGGAGAGGGGAAGCATCACGGTCCGGATGGGCAGATCGCCCTGGGCGCGCGCCAGCTGATAGGCCTTCATCTCACGGGAGGTGACCTGCGGATCGCAGATCGTGGTCAGGCCGGCCGCCAGGTAGCGCCGCGATGCCTCGCCGATCATGCGAGCCAGCTCGTCGGTCTCGACGGCGGTGTGGATGTTCGGGCCGTGTCCGCAGATGTCGACCGAGGTCTGCAGGACCAGGTTGGTGGCGCTGTCGAGCAGCAGCCCGGTCAGCCGCCCGGATGCGTCGCGCTCCAGCGATCCGCCCGCCGGGTCGGCAGCGGTCTCGCTCAGCCCGCTGTCCGCCAATGCCCGAGAGTTGACCAGCGCGTAGTGGCCTGACACGTGGAGGATCACAACCGGGTGTTCGTTGCCGGCGTCGTCGAGATCCCAGCGGGTCGGACGCCGGCCTTCGGCAAACCGGGTCCAGTCCATCCCGAAGCCGCGGATCCAGGCGCCGGCCGGCGTGCGCTGCGCCGCCAGGTTGATCTGGGCGACCAGATCGGCAATCGAGCTGACCGACCGCGGGCTGGCGTCCACGGCGAAGAAGGTCTCGGCGGTGCAGGCCATGTGGTTATGCGCGTCGATGAAGCCCGGGGTCATGGTGCGGCCACCCAGGTCGATGGACGTCGCCCCGGCGTCGACCGCCAGCAGGGCCTCCGCCTCGTCGCCGACCGCGACGATGCGTCCATCGCGGACTGCCACCGCAGAGACCGAGGGTCGCCGAGGATCGCAGGTCAGGATCTGCCCGTTGGCATAGACGGCCACGACTGCGGTCCGTGTGTCCATGCCAGCATGGTACAGATGCTTGTCGTGACACCCCCAGAGTGGTATAAGCGCCGAACGGCGATTCGACGGGAAGAAGCGGCTTCAGGAGGCAGATGGTGAAGGCCCGCACAACTTCGTTCATGGCCCTGACACTCGGAGCCGTGCTCCTGGCGGCCTGCGCTGGTAGCGGGTCCCCGAGCCCGTCAGCGAGCAGCGCGGCCAGCGGAAGCGCCGCGCCATCGGCTTCCATCATCCCGGCGCCCACCAGCCTGATCACCCCCGGTCAGCTGGTCGACTGCGTCGACATCGAATACCCGCCACTCGAGTACTTCCCCTCGTCTGACGTGACCGATCCGAATGCCGCGATCGGCTTCGACGTGGAAGCTGCCAAGGCTGCCGCCGCGAAGCTCGGTCTGCAGATCACCATCCGGAACACCGGGTTCGACGCGCTCATCGGGGACCTCACCACAGGCGGGCGCTGCGACATCGTCTGGTCCGGCCTCTTCATCTCGGACGACCGGACCGCAGTGGCGGATGTGGTCCCGTACATGAAGACCGGGCACGTCGTGATGGTGCCGGTCGGCAATCCGAAGGGGATCCACACGGCCATGGACCTGTGTGGCAAGACGATCTCGATCCAGACCGGCGGCCTCGTGGAGACGGTCTCGGCCCAGGCCAGCACGGACTGCACCGATGCCGGCAAGCAGGCGATCAACATCCAGGGCCACGCCAAGGTGGCCGATGAGTTCCAGGAGATCGTCCTCGGCCGAGTCGACGCCGTCTGGGAGACGCAGGAGGCCGTCGCCGACTGGATGACCCGCAACCCGAACCAGTACGAGGTTGCCTTCGTGGCGTCCCAGGACAAGACGTACGGGATCTACTACACCAAGGGCAAGACGGACATCGGGGACGCGTTTGCGGCCGCGCTGCGCGCGCTGAAGGACGACGGGACGCTGCCGGGGCTCGCGACCAAGTACAACCTCGATCCTGCGACCCTCGACGCGATCCAGTAACGGCCCTCCGGCAGGAGGGCAGGCGTGAACTTCGATGGGAAGGTCTTCTTGGAGGCACTCACCTCCAAGAGCCTGATCCAGGGCGTCCAGCTCACGATCGCGCTGACCGTCGTCTCGTTCGTGGTCGGCCTGCTCATCGGCCTCCTGATGGCCCTGATGCGCGACAGCCGCGTGCCGCTCCTTAGGTGGCTGTCGTGGACCTATGTCTGGATCTTCCGCGGCATCCCCACCCTGATCCAGCTCTTCATCGTCTGGTTCGCACTGCCGCAGGTCTTCCCGGCGCTGCGGGAGCCGTGGTTCACGCCGTTCCTGGCGGCGACGATCGCCCTGGCATTCAACGAGGCGGCGTATGCGGCCGAGATCCTGCGCGGTGGCCTGCTGGCGGTCGACGAGGGGCAGCGGCTCGCCGCTCGTGCGCTCGGCATGCCGCCGTTCAAGGTCTTCAGCAAGGTCGTCGCCCCGCAGCTCACCCGGGTGACGATCCCGCCCATGGCCAATGATTTCATCACCCTGCTCAAGATCACCAGCCTCGCCAGCGTCACCTCGCTGCGTGAGCTGATGACGAACACGCAGGCCGCGGTCTCGTCGTCGTTCCGCTTCGCCGAGTGGTACGGCGCGGCGGCGATCTACTACCTCGTCCTGGTCAGCATCTTCATGGTCGGCCAGTCATGGCTCGAGCGTCGCTACGTGTGGACGTCACAGGCGCGAGGGCCGCGCTCGCTCATGCGCGCGATCGGCCGATGACCGGGCA
>VBJX01000046.1:11894-12215 GCA_005879775.1 Chloroflexota bacterium | reverse complement strand
GCTGGCAGGTCTGGACCTCGGCAGGGTCGACAACGTCTTCTCGGTGGTGGTCTTCGGGTTCACCATTTCCGCCCTGGCGCTGGCTGCCGCATTGCTGCAGTTCGTCCAGGTGCGCATGACGAGCCCGCGCCCGAATCCCGACGACCCGACGTCGTCGACCACCGCCACCATGACCTACCTCTTCCCGCTCCTGACGATCTGGTGGGGAGGCCTCTTCCCGAGCGGCCTGATCCTCTACTGGGTCGTCTACACCGCCTACCTGACTGCGCAGCAGTTTAGGATCATGGGCTGGGGGAACCTCTTCCCGCTCTTCGGCTGGCA
>VBJX01000046.1:0-11855 GCA_005879775.1 Chloroflexota bacterium | reverse complement strand
GGCAAGAAGGCCGCCCAGCCATCCAACCCGAGACCCACGAGCACGCCCGGTGGCAACCGTCCAGCCGGCCGCTCGAACAAGCAGAAGCGACGAGGCCGAAGACGATGACATTCCGAGAATTCAGCGGCAAGAACGTCGAGGAGGCGGTCCGCTCCGCCATGAAGGAATACGCCGCCGAGCTGGCCGACCTGGACATCGAGATCCTGTCGGCGGGCAGCCGCGGCATCCTGGGAGTCGGCGGCGAGGAGGCCCGCATCCTGGCCGCGCCGAAGTCCGCGGTCGCCGCCGCCGAGACTGTTCGCGCCCCAAAGCCCGAGCCAGAACGCGCTCCCCAGGCTCCCCCGCCCGCAGAAGCGGCCGATGCCGAGGCTGCCGATGACGCGGGAGACCAGATGATCGAGCTGGCCCGTGCGGAGGCCCGCCAGCGTGTCGAGCGCCCCCCACGTGCCGGCGGCCGGGGTCGCGATCGGGTGGGGACCGCCCCCTGCGTGAGCCTCGCGAGCCGCGCCCCGACCGACCGCCCCGAGAGCCCGCACCGTTCATCCCCGGCAGGCCGCTCGACGAGCTCACGGAGAAGGAGCGCGGCACGGTGAACGAGGCGAAGGCGGTCCTGGAGGAGCTCCTGCGGCTCATGGACCTGCCTGGCAGCGTCGAGATCGTGACCGGCGGGGAGACCGCTCGCCTGAATGTGAGCGGGTCGGACATGGGGGTCCTGATCGGTCGGCGCGGCGAGAAGCTCGCCAGCCTGCAGCACCTCGTCAACCTGATCGTGGCCAAGAAGGAAGGCGAGTACAACCGGATCGCCGTCGACGTCGAGAACTACCGCGGCCGGCGCGAGGAGCAGCTCCGCGACGTCGCCGATCGCGCCGCCAAGCGGGTGATCCAGACCGGGAAGATCATCCAGCTCGAGCCGATGCCGGCCGTCGAGCGGCGGATCGTGCACATGGCCCTGGTCGAGAACCCCAAGGTCCGCACCCAGAGCGTCGGCGTGGAGCCGATGCGCCGCATCGTCGTCCTGCCAGCGACAAAGGTCGAGTAACCGAGGGCAGGGCGCGATGCGCGTCCACGAGCCCCTGGAGCCACTCGATCAGCCGCACGCTGTCGGGCGCTTGACGGCCGATGGGCCGTGGATCGGGTTCATGTCCAGGGCCGGAACCTATCGGCTCGTCGTCGGACTGGCTGAGGGCATTCGCATGGCGGACGCCGATCTCGACCTCCTGCTGGCGCTCGCGATCGCCTATTTCACCGAGGCCCTCGATGGACCTCCGCCCGAGGTGGAGGCAACGCAGGCCGATCTCTCAGCCCTGGTCGCGCGCCTCGCGGAGGGGGAGGCCGACCCGCGCCGGCGGAGCCTGCTCACAGAGGCGCTGGATGCGATCGATGATGGGCTCGCCGGAGATGCGGTCGCCAGCCGGCTGGGCGCTGCCCGGACACCAGACAGCCAGAAGCTCGACCCGATCGAGATGCTGAGGACGCACGGACAGCAGATCGCCGAAGGAGGCTAGCTCTCGTCCTCGTCGCCCATCGGCTCGGATGGCGGCGGCATGGGAGCGCCTCCTGGCATGCGCGGCGCGGTCGACTCGGATGGCGGCGCCATCGGCTCGGATGGCGGCGCGGCTGGCGGCGCCATCGGCTCGGCGGGCGGCGCGGCTGGCGGGGGCGTCGCCATCGAGGCGGTTCCGCCTGCGGCCGGCATTCCCATCTTGAACTGGCCGCCTTCGGCCTGGAAGGCCTGCCAGCCGACCCAGCCCATCACGAGCGAGCCGAGGAGGCCCAAGAGGAACTGCAGCGTGTCAATCGAGCCCACGTGCTTCGAGATCCAGTCGATCCAGCCGACGGCCGAGATCACCCATCCCAGCGCGGCCACCAGCCCGGTGGCGAGCAGGAGGCTTCCCTTCGAGCCGGGAAGCCTGGTCGTGGGCATGAGCGACGGCTGGAAGAGGACAAGGAGCATGCCGACTGACCCGAGCAGGGGGAGCACGATCCAGCCGCCCCAGTCGTTCATCAGGCTGACGATGCTCGTCACCAGGACGACGACCGAGGCGTAGACCCCCAGCTTCTCGTTTGAGCTGAGCGCGGCGAAGTTCATCCTCGCCTACCCGCCTCCCATCGAGCCCTCGCTGGGCTTGTCTCCGCCCGTCTCGGCGCTGCCTTCAGGGGACTCACCCATCGGCTCACTCATGCGCGGCTCCATTGGCTCGCCCATGGGCGGCGCCATCGGCGGAGGAGGCTGCATCGGCTCCGCGGGCGGTGGCGGCGGGGTCATGGGCGGCGGGGCGGACTGGGCCGGGGGGGAAGGCGCGGATGCGCTGGAGGCCATCCCCAGATTGAACTTGCCGCCCTCTGACTGGAACTCCCGCCATGCGGCCCAGCCCATCAGCAGCTGGCCGGCGATGCCGATCAGGAGGCCGATGAAGACGCCTCCAAACAGGCCCAGGTACGGCAGCCAGGCGAGGAGCGCCAGGAGCGCGCCCAGGGCTGCCAGGCCTCCGACCACCAGCATCAGGCTTCCCTTCGATCCGGGGAGCCTGGTGCTCGGCGAGAACTGCGGCAGGAAGATGATCACGAGCATGGCGAGGCCGGTCAGGATCCCGAACGAGCCACCGCCACCGAAGCTGAGAAAGGCGCCAATGATCGCCGCGACCGCGCCGTAGACCGCGAGTTTCTCGTTGGAGCTGAGCTTGGCAAAGTCCATGGCCTCAACCGCCTCCCATCACCGCGTGGCGACAACACGTCTGGCGCGTTGGGCGCGCCACTTGGCAGGCACAGTAGCACAGGGGATCGGCCAGTCATAGGTGCATCCGTGAAGTAAGAAGCCGCGCCCCGCCGAAGGCAGGCCGCCGCTGGATGAGTGCTGGTGGAGATGGGGGAGAATCGAACTCCCCGTCCAGAACCGAGTCGCCGGGAACGTGCTACAGGTGTTTCCGGCCTATTTCGAGCTTCGCTTGCGGGCCCCCAACCGGCGGGGTGCTCCGCTCGCTATCCGGCTGGCCTCGCGGCCCTTTGGCGCCACTCACCGGAGTCGGCGACACCGCATCTCGCCTTATGACGCCTTCACGGCCCGGCGAGAGAGGGCCGTGTCGGCGCTCGTCGCTACTTAGGCGGCGAGAGCGTAACTGTTCTTGCCAGTTACTGGCTTGCCCGCGGTTTTACGAGGCCTGCGGGCGACCTCGACCTGCAGTTCCCGGTCCCTGAGCCCTGTCGAAACCTGACATCCCCACGGACCGAACAGGGACGCATGATATCACGCGCCAGCCGGGGATAGAACGCCCGTGCCATTCTGGGCACGGCTAGAGCTTGACGCGCTCTCTGGTCTCGCGCTGCAGCTCGCGCAGCGCATCGCGCTCGGCGATCACGCGACGCTTGTCATACGCCTTTCGCCCGCGGGCGATGCCCAGCTCGAGCTTGGCCATGCCGTCGCGGATGTAGAGCTTCAACGGGACGAGGGTGAACCCCTTGGCCTGCGTCCTGCCGGCGAGCTCGGCGATCTGGTCCCGATGCAGGAGCAGCTTGCGAGTCCGGGTCGGCTCGTGGTTGTTGCGGTTGCCCTGCTCATAGGGCGCGATGTGGGCGCCGATCAGCCATGCCTCCCCATGCTCGATGCGGGCATAGGCCTCGGCCAGGTTGGCCCGCCCTGCGCGGATCGACTTGATCTCGGTCCCGGTCAGCACGATCCCCGCCTCGAGGGTTTCTTCGACGGCGTACTCGAATCGGGCGCGCCGGTTCACGGCGACGGTCTTGTCGGGCATCGGTCTGGCTCGGAAGCATCCTATCCGTGCGCATGTGGCGGCGAAATGAAAGAGCCGACCGTTTCGGCCGGCTCTCTCGTCGCTACCACGCGAAGAGGTGTTAGCTCACCGCCTCGGTGGTGGCGTGACAGGGACTACTCACTGCACACCACCTCCTTTCGTTGCCGCGATCGTAGCAGCCGCTCATCGGCCGCGCAATGGCCGCGCAATGGCCGCTAGGCCGGCGCCCACAGCCACTCGTACGCCGCCGGGCTCCCGGTCGCTGCCGGGCTCGGCGCCCCAATGTTGCCCTTGCTCAGCTCCTCGACGGCCCGCTCGACGTAGAGGTCGCGGTTGGGTGGGGTCCCGGCCGGCACGTTGACCACGATCTGCGGCTGCACACCGTTCGGTGCCACCGAGTGGTGGTCAGGGGTGAACCAGCGCGAGATGGTGATCCGCACTCCGCCGTGGTTCTCCAGCTCGGTCCACACCTGGACGGTGTTCTTGCCGTAGGTGTGCTGGCCGATGAGCGTCGCGCGTCCACGCTCGAGGAGCGCGGCGGACACGATCTCGGAGGCCGATGCGCTCCCGTTGTTGACGAGCACCACGAGTGGCAGCGGCGGATCGGTTGCCAGGCCGCCGCTGACGGCGTCCCAGTCCTTGACCTCGCCGCCCGATGACTCCTGGCTGAAGATCAGTCCGGAGCCGATGAATTCCGAGGCGATCCGATTCGCCGCGTCGATGTAGCCACCCGGGTCGTCGCGCAGGTCGAAGATGATCGACGTCGCGCCCTGGTCGAGGAGCTTCTTGAGGCCGGCATGGAACTGATCAGCGCTGGCAGGGCTGAAGGAGCGGAGCGCGATGTAGCCGATCTTGTTGTCGAGCATCTTCGTCTCGACCTCGCTGCTCGTGATCGCGCGGCGGGTGATCTTCAGGTCGAAGGTCCGATCTCCACGCCGCAGGGTGAGGGTCACGTCGGTGCCGGCCGGACCCCGAACCTTTGCGACCTGGTCCTCGAGCGTGGTGCCGTTGACGCTCACCCCGTCCACCTTCAGGACGACGTCACCGGCCGCAAGGCCGGCATCCTCCGCCGGCGAGCCGGCCAGCGGGGCGACGACCACCAGCACGCAGGTGTCCGAGATCTGCGTGCACGACGTCAGGTCAGTCGGGTCCTTTGCGTTCCTGACCGCCATCTCGGCGCCGATCCCGCTGAACTGCCCTGAGAGCGAGCCGAGCGCGTTCTGGTAGTCCTCAGGCGACATGTAGCCGCTGAAGGGATCCTTCACGCCGTACTCGAACATGCCCTTGATGGCGCCCTCGGCCAGGGCACTGTCATCGAGCTTGTCGACGTATTGCGACTTCAGCTTGTCGTAGGCCTCGCAGAAGGCGGCGAAGGCATCGGTGGGGGCGGCGCAGCTGGCCCCGGCCTGGGTGGCCGCCGCGGCGAGGTAGCCGGCGACGAAGAGCAGGGTGCCGACCATGGCCGCCAGGACCAGCGAAACGACCCACGGGACCGGCGAGCCGGCCAACCGACGCTCGGGCGCCGGCGGCAGCATTTCGGGTCGCGCGTTCTCCTCCGGGGGGCTCGCTGGCAGCTCGGAGGCGGGGATCGGCTGGGTCTGGTCGCTCATGGGCGGGCGGAGTCTAGCACTGGGTCGGCGGCGCCCCGATTACGCCTCCATTATGTTTCGCTTACCGCCCGCCGCCGCTAGTTGGCGGATGCCAGGTTCGATCGGACGCTGATCCAGCTTCCGAGGGCGCCGACGCCCAGCCCCACGCCGAGCACGAGCGCCGAGAGGACCGCCAGGAACTGGGAGCTGACCGCAGTCGGCATCTGGAAGACGCGCACCATGATCGGCTGGATCGGATCCCACACCACGGCGACCAGCACGATCGTCACGAGCGAGCCGAGGAGGCCGCACAGGATCCCCTCCAGGATGAACGGCCAGCGGATGAAGGAGTCGCTGGCACCCACCAGGCGCATGATCTCGATCTCCCCCGCCCGGCTGTAGACCGCGATCCGAATCATGTTCACGATCATGAACAGCACCGTCAGCCCAACCAGCACGAGCGCGGCGATCCCGACGGTGCGGATGACGCCGATGATGTTCAGCAGCTTTGCGTAGTCGAGCTGGCGGGTGGTGATCTGCGCCACTTCGTCCCGCCCGGAGAGTGCCTGGCTGACCTGGGCGCCCATGTCCGGGGTGGTCAGCCCGATCTCCAGGCTGGCGTACAGCGTGATCGAGGCGCCCCCCAGGTTGAGGGTTTCGCCGCGCTCCTCGTAGGCCTGCTTGAGGCGGTTCATCGCTTCTGCGGGACTGACGTAGTCGACGGTCTTGACGCCCGGGATCTTGCGGACGTCGGCGACGAGGTTCTGCACCTGGCTGTCGGTCAGCCCGTCGCGCAGCCGAGCCGTCACACCAACCTTGCTCTCGATGAAGGAGAGCCCGCTGTTGAGGCCGCCGATGACGATGAAGAGGCCCGAGAGGAGGACGAGCATGAGCACCACGGTCGCGGTGGCCGCCAGGCTCATCATCGCGTTGCGCCAGAAGCCCTGCCAGGCGCGCACCACAGCGAAGGCGACGAAGCGGATGAAGCCCATCGGTCAGTACTCTCGCTCGTAGGCCGCGCCCGCCTCGTCGCGGACGAGCGTCCCTTGCTCGAGCGCCAGCACCCGACGCCGCATCGCGTTGACGATCTCCTGGTTGTGGGTCGCCATCAGCACGGTGGTCCCCATGGCGTTGATCTGGATCAGAAGCTGGATCAGCTCCCAGCTGGTGACAGGGTCCAGGTTGCCCGTCGGCTCGTCGGCGATCAGCATCGCTGGGTCGTGGACCAGCGCGCGGGCGATGGCGGCACGCTGCTGCTCGCCGCCGGAGAGCTGGTTGGGCAGGTGGTCGTCGTGCTCATGCAGCCCGACCAGGCTGAGCAGCTGCGGCACCCGGCGCTTGATCTCGCTTCGTGGCGTGCCGGTCACCTCCAGGGCGAAAGCCACGTTCTCGAAGACCGTCTTGGAAGGGAGGAGGCGGAAGTCCTGGAAGACGATCCCGATCCGCCGTCGCAGCGTGGGGACCTGCCCGCGCCGCAGCCGGGCCAGGTCGTAGCCGGCGACCGTCACGCGGCCGGCGGTCGGCAGCTGCTCGCGGATGACGAGCCGGATGAAGGTTGTCTTGCCCGCCCCCGAGGGACCAACCAGGAAGACGAAGTCACCCGCAGGGATGCTGACGTTCACGTCGACCAGTGCGGCCTTGCCGTTGGGATAGGTCATCCCCACGTCGACCATGCCGATCACCGGCTCCCCGACCGGCGGCGGAGCGGCGGCTGGTCGCTCGATCACGCCGATCATGTGGCGGCCTTGATGCGGTGATCGGTGACGCGGCCCTGCGGAAAATTGTAGGTGCGGATGCGCTCGCTGCGGTCGCCGCTGCCGATCAGCGACTTTCGTGTCGCCGCCTCCTTTCGCTGCCGCTCCTGCCGCTCGCGGTCGTGCAGGCGTGAGGCCAGCACCGCCATCGCCTGCGCGCGGTTGCGGTGCTGCGACCGGTCGTCCTGGCATTCGACAACGAGGCCGCTCGGCAAATGCGTGATGCGCACCGCCGAATCGGTCTTGTTCACGTGCTGGCCGCCTGCACCGCTCGAACGATAGGTGTCGACCCGCAGGTCTCGCTCGTCGATCTCGATCGCCGCCTCCTCGGGTACCTGTGGCATCACCTCGACCAGCGCGAAGCTGGTGTGGCGCCGCTTCTGCGAGTCGAAGGGGCTGATCCTGACGAGCCGATGCACCCCACGTTCGCTCTTCAGCCGCCCGTATGCCCAACGGCCGTCGATCTCGAAGGTCACGCTCTTCAGGCCGGCCTCCTCACCCTCGGTCTGGTCGAGGATCTCGGTCTTGTATCTGGTCCGCTCCGCCCAACGCAGGTACATCCGCAGCAGCATCTCCGCCCAGTCCTGGCTTTCGGTCCCGCCGGCGCCCGCGTGCACGGACACGATGGCCGGCCGGTCGTCGTATGGCTCGGAGAGCATGAGACGTCCTTCCATGCGCGTCCAGTCGGCCGAAAGTCCCGCCAGGTCGGATTCGAGATCGGCCGCCAGCGTGGCACCGCCATCAGGCTCAGCGGCGGCCAGCTCGGCATACTCCGCGAGGGCCCGGGCGCGCGCCTCGAGGTCACGCCAGGTGGCGATCTCCTCGCGCAGCTCGTCGGCGCGTCGCAGGAGGGCCTGGGCGGCAGCCGGATCGTCCCACAGGCCGGGATCGCCCGAGCGAGTGTTCAGATCGGCGAGCTCGGTCTCCTTGGCGGGCAGGTCAAAGGCGCACCGCCGTGTCGGCCACGAGGCGCGCCAGGCGCAGCGCCTCGTCCTTAATTGCGTCCAACGCTGGCCACCATCGGAAGCTCGACCTCACCCAGGCGCACGCTCTTGCTGCGGACCTTGGCCGGGTTGACGCAGGGGCAGTAGGTTTGCCGCGGGCACGAGCCGCAGTTGCCGTCGCAGTCCAGGGTCATCGCATAGCTGCAGCGCATGCAGTCTCGCTCGCAGATGATCAGGTCTTCGTATGGGAGGGATGGATCTCGGAAGCGGGTGACCAGTGGCAGCGACGCCGTCGGGGTGGTGGTTGATGAGGAGTCGGGGTCCCGACTTGGGGCGGTCAGCTGCTTCACGAAGCCCTCCAGATACAGGCAGAACTGCGAGCCCGACGGGTCTCGCAGTCCCGATGTCCTATGGTAGCCGGTGCTCCGGCGCATGCCAATACCCAGATACGGCCAGATTGGGGAGGACCGTTGGGCAGAGTGCCTGATTCAGGCCCCGTGGCAGCGCTTGTACTTCTTGCCGGATCCGCACCAGCACGGATCATTGCGGCCGATCTTGGGCCCCGCCTTGGCGGGCTGCCGTGGAGCGGTGCCCGCATTGCTGTTGGCGGTGGCGACAGCCGCTGAACCCGCGGCCACGCCGGCGGCCACCTCCGGCCTGCTCTCGAGCATCTGCCGCGGACGGGGAGCGACTGGCTCGCGGGCCACGGTCACCCGGAAGATGGTGTGGGTCACGTCGTGGCGGATGGTGGCCTTCAGCTCGTCGAACATCTGGTAGGCCTCGACCTTGAACTCGTTGAGCGGGTCACGCTGGCTGTAGGCTCGCAGCCCGATCCCCCGCCGCATGTCGTCGACGGCGGTCAGGTGCTCGACCCAGAGCGCGTCGATGACCCGCAGCAGCACGAGGCGCTCCAGGACCCGCATCCCGTCCTCGCCGGTTTCCGCCTGCTTCCTCTCGTACTCGCGCTCCACCAGCTCGACCAGCTCATCGGCCAGCTGCCCGGCGTCATTCGTCTCCTCGATGGTCGCCAGCTCGCCCTGGTCGAGCGTCGGGATCATCGAGAGGAGGCGTGCGGTGAGGGCCTCGCGATTCCATTCGCTGGCGAACTCGCCGGCGGTCTGCTCGGCCACGATGGCGCGCAGCTCGTCCTCGAGCATCGCCAGGATCGTCGGAGCCAGGTCGTCGGAGCGCAGGATCCGCTCTCGTTCGTGGTAGATCGTCTCCCGCTGGCGGTTGATCACGTCGTCGTACTCCACGACGTGCTTGCGGGTGTCGAAGTTGGCGCCCTCGACCCGCGTCTGCGCCCCCTCGATGGTGCGGCTCACCATGCGCGACTCGAGCGCCGTGTCGTCGTTGAAGCCCAGGGTGCGCATGATCGACTGCACCCGGTCGCTGGCGAAACGGCGCATCAGATCGTCCTCCAGGGAGAGGTAGAAGCGGCTGCTCCCGGGGTCTCCCTGGCGGCCTGAGCGGCCGCGCAACTGGTTGTCGATGCGACGCGCGTCGTGGCGCTCGGTGCCGACGATGTGCAGTCCGCCGGCGGCGACCACCCGGTCACGGTCCTCGGCACACACCTGGTCGGCCTCGGCCAGGGCGGCGGCGTACTCATCCGGCGACGCCTCGAGGACGTTGGTGCCCTTGCGGTGCAGGATGTCGGCGGCCAACATCTCGGGGTTCCCGCCGAGGATGATGTCGGTCCCGCGGCCGGCCATGTTGGTGGCGATCGTCACGGACCCGCTGTGTCCGGCCTGGGCCACGATCTCCGCCTCGCGCTCGTGGAGCTTGGCGTTGAGGACGTTGTGCTTGATCCCGCGCCGCTTCAGCATCTCGCTGAGCATCTCGCTCACCTCGACGCTGATGGTGCCGACCAGGACGGGCCTCCCCTGCTCGTGCTCCTCGATGATCTCGTCGACGACCGCCTGCCACTTCCCTTTCTGACTGGCGTAGACAAGGTCCGCGAAGTCGTCCCGGATCATCGGCTGGTTGGTCGGGATGACCACGACCTCCAGACCGTAGATCTTGCTGAACTCCTCCGCCTCGGTCTCGGCCGTTCCGGTCATGCCGGCCAGCTTGTCGTACATGCGGAAGTAGTTCTGGAAGGTGATGGTGGCCAGGGTGCGTGACTCGTTCTGGATCTTCACCGCCTCCTTGGCCTCGACCGCCTGGTGCAGCCCCTCGCTCCAGCGGCGTCCGGGCATGAGGCGCCCGGTGAACTCGTCGACGATGACCACCTCGCCGTCCTTGACGACGTAGTCGCGGTCCCGCTTGTAGAGCGCCTCGGCCTTCAATGCCTGCTCGAGGTGGCGCGCCATGCTGAAGTCGTTGTCGAACAGGTTGTCGACCCCCAGCCAGCGCTCCATCTTGTCGGTGCCCGCCTCGGTGATGGCCACCTGTCGGAACTTCTCGTCGATGATGTAGTCCTCCACGGCCTGCAGCCGGGGGGTGAGCCGCGCGAACTGGACGTACTTGTCGGCCGATTCCTCTGCCTGGCCGGAGATGATCAGCGGGGTCCGCGCCTCGTCGATGAGGATGTTGTCGACCTCGTCGACGATCGCGAAGAAATGGTCGCGCTGGACGCGGAGTCCCAGGTCGATGACCAGGTTGTCGCGCAGGTAGTCGAAGCCGAACTCGTTGTTCGTCCCGTAGGTCACGTCGGCCGCGTAGGCTTCGCCGCGCGCAACCGGTCGAAGCGATCGCAGGCGCTCATCGGTCTGGGGGTAGTCGGGGTCGACCAGGTAGGCGGCGTCGTGCTGGATGGAGCCGACCGTCATCCCAAGCCGCCAGAAGACCTGCCCGATCCACTGCGCGTCGCGCTTGGCGAGGTAGTCGTTGACGGTCACCACGTGGACGCCACGCCCGGTGAGGCCGTTCAGGTAGGCCGCCAGCGGCGCGACGAAGGTCTTGCCCTCGCCCGTCTTCATCTCGGCGATGGCACCGCTGTGCAGCACCATCCCGCCCACCAGCTGGACGTCGTAATGGCGCTTGCCGAGCGCGCGTCGCATCGCCTCGCGAACCGCCGCGAACGCCTCGGGCAGGATCTCATCAAGAGCGGCATCGATCTGGCGGCGCTCATCCTTGCGCTGCTCCTTGCGCTCCTCGCTGAGGCGGGTCGGGTCAGCAACCACCAGCTCCGACTCGGCGTCGTCCTCGTCTGGGAGGTGCTCCCGCAGGTCGATCGGCACCAGCAGCTTGCCGACCTGCTCGCGCAGGCGGCCTCGGAACTCCTCCGTCTTGGCCCGCAGGGCTTCGTCGGAGAGGGCCGTGTACTCCGGCTCGAGGGCATTGATGCGCGTCACGACCGGCTCGAAGCGGCGGACTTCGCGCTCGTTGCTGTCCGCGAGCCGGGAGAGGAACTTCAACATGGGGGACGCGAGTATAGCCCGATGAGCGTGCGGCTCAGCCGGACCCGATCCGGGTTCGGCTGCCTAGCCCTCGACCGGCACGGCCGGCAAATCCTCCTCCTCGGCAGCGTGGCTGTCCCAGAAGGTCATCTCCTCGACCAGCTGCACCTCGGACGAGAAGAGGGCCCCGACGCTCTCCCCGCGGTGGATGCGGCGGATCGCCTCCCCGAAGAGTGGCGCGATGGAGAGGACCGTGATCCGGTCGGGGTTCGCCTCGGGCGGGAGCGGGATGGTGTCGGTGACGATCACCTCGGTCAGGGCGCTCTCCTCGATCCGCTCCAGTGCCGGGCGAGAGAAGACGCCGTGGGTGGCGCACGAGTACACCTCGCGGGCCCCCTCGGCGGTGAGGGCGTTGACCGTCTCGATGAGCGACCCACCGGTGTTGATCTCGTCATCAATGATGACTGCGGTCTTGCCC
>VBJX01000195.1 GCA_005879775.1 Chloroflexota bacterium | reverse complement strand
GCGTGCCGCTGATCATCCACCGCGACTACGGGCTGCCGGCCTGGGTCGGCGACCGAACGCTGGTGATCGCCGCCAGCCAGTCAGGCGAGACGGTCGAGACCCTCTCCGGCGCCGAGGAGGCACGCCGCCGCAAGCTCCCCCTGGTCGTCATCTCCACCGGCGGCCGGCTTGGCGCGGCCGCGACGACGGACGGCGCGCCGTATCTGCGCTATGAGTGGCCCGGGCAGCCACGCGCGGCCATCGGCTTCGGCATCGGGCTGGTCCACGAGCTGCTCGTGAATGCGGGCCTCCTGACCGACCCAGACCCGCTCGGACCTGCGGTCGAGTCGCTGGAGTCGCTGCTGGAGCGCAACGCTCTCTCCGTCGAGACCGAGGCGAGTCCCGCCAAGCAGCTGGCCTGGTCGATCTTCGGCCGCATCCCGATCATCTACGGCGCCGGCCTGATGACCGCCGTCGCGCATCGCTGGAAGACGCAGATGAACGAGAACGGCAAGGCCTGGGCCTCCCATGAGCCGATGCCGGAGGCGAACCACAACGCCATCGAGGGGAGCCTCAACCCGCGCGAGCTCTCCGACGCGCTCTACGTGGTCGAGGTCCGCGACCCCGGCGAGCCGCCGGAGATCGCGGCGCGCTACGAGGTGGTCGAGGAGCTGCTCGGGGAGCGAGCAACCAACCGGTCCGTGGTCTGGGCCGAGGGGCCTTCGCCGCTGGCCCGGGTGCTCACCGGCGTCGCAATGGGCGACCTGGTGAGCGTCTATCTGGCGATTCTCTACCAGACCGATCCAACCCCGGTTACACTGCTCACCATGTTGAAGGAGCGGCTCGCCAGAGCGACGGGCTGACAGGCGCCGATGTAGCGGCGCCGGGTGCCGGCGCCAGGAGGAGACGCGACGTGCATTCGAGCATGATCGGCAAGGTCGAGAAGGCAATGCGATATGCGCATGAGCCCGATCGGGTGAAGCTGCAACAGGTCACCGCAACCTTCGCGGGCGACAACAGCACCCACACGATCTCCCTCGACGCCGATACGTGGCACTGCGACTGCCATCTCTTCGAGGCCGCGGGCGGCTGTTCGCACACGCTGGCCATCCAGAAGATGCTCGACCCGATGCTCTCCGAGGCCGCTCGCGACACCCCGCTCTATGGACGCGCGGAGCTGGCCGCTCCCGTCTAACTCCTCGGCCGCGCTCGTCGCGGCCCCGTTCGGATCCGAGGCCCGCCAGGCACGCTTCGCCGGCGGGCTTCTCTCATTCAGTGCCGCCGGTTACCAACCATGCTGGTTCATCGGCGCATGAGGAGGTCTTCATGCGCCGTCTGACCAATATGAGTGGTGAGCCCAGCCCCAAACGGGGCCACGAGACTCGAAAACGGTCATTTCGGTGCTGATGAACCAGCGGAGTTGGTAGGGCAGCCATATCCCGGGCTTTATGCCCCGGCGTCCGGGTGTCGGATCCGGGTGTCGGATCCGGGCCCGGCCTGCCCGGTAGCGGATGGCCTCGTACGCGACCACCCCCGAGCACGTAGCAGCGACCAGGGCGAGCGTCGCAAGCGCCGGCAACACGAGCGCCGGAGGGATCAGCGCCAGCAACACCACCGCCCCGATCGTTCGGCGCCGAAAGAGGTAGCGCGTCGCCCGGAACAGAAACGTGATGTGCCCGATCAGGTACAGCGCGCTGCCGCCGCACAGCGCCGCCGCGGGCACGATGAGGAGCGGCTCACCGACGTCATGCAGGGTCGTCTCGATACCGAAGGCGAGGAGGACGATCCCGGCCACCAGCAGGAAGTGGAGGTATCCGAAGGAGTCCCGGGCCAGTCGCGCCCGCTCAAGCCCGCTGGCCTCGACGAGCCGCGTGCGCGCGAAGATCGCCGCCACGTCGAAGTAAAGCCACCAGAGGGCGGAGACGAGGACGACGCCGAGCACGACCGCCACCAGCGTCCCGGCGTCCAGCTTCGACCCGGCGCCCCCACCGATGGCGATGATCGACTCGCCCAGGGCGATCATCACGATCAGCCCGTACCGCTCCGCGAAGTGCTCGGCGGCGATCTGCCAGCCCCGCCCCATCCCGACCGTCGCCCCCCGCCACTCCCCACCGACGAAGCCGGCCACCACCAGCAGGGACGAACCGATGAGAGCCGTCGGGGCGAACCGCAGCAGCGCCCCGCGTCGGTCGGGGTCGCCGCGCGCGACGACAGCGGACAAGACGAGGTGCAGGAGGCGAACGA
Source organism: Chloroflexota bacterium (assembly GCA_005879775.1). Taxonomy (GTDB): domain Bacteria; phylum Chloroflexota; class Limnocylindria; order QHBO01; family QHBO01; genus CF-167. The sequence goes on along the minus strand of VBJX01000195.1, from coordinate 336 downwards.
GGAGGTAGGCGACGCCGAAGAGCACCGCGTGGGTTCCGAAGGCATCGGGTGCCGCGAGCGCGACGACGAGCATGGCGCCCATCGAGGCGAGCATCGCCAATCGGACCCAGCCCTCCTCGACATCGGTCGCGCTGGTCAGCCAGGCGAAGACGTTCCACGTCCACCACAGGGCAGCCAGAACGAGCATGCCGTGGAGCACGCCGCCCCACGTCGGGTCATCGGTGAGCAGCCGAGTGACCTGGGTGAACGCGAAGGCCAGGACCAGGTCGAAGAAGAGCTCGAGCGGGGTGATCCGGTGCTCGCCGCCCTGCTGGGACGCTGGCTGGGCATCGGTCA
>VBJX01000044.1 GCA_005879775.1 Chloroflexota bacterium | reverse complement strand
CTGGCTGCCGTCCGGGCGTCCGTACTCCTTGGCGGTGCGCACGATGACCGCGCGCACCACGTCCCCCTTCTTGACCCCGGAGTTGGGCAGCGCCTGCTTGACGCTGGCCACGATGACGTCGCCGACCTCGGCGGTATCGGCGTGCGAGCGCCCCACGACGGTGATGCACATCAGCTCGCGCGCGCCGGTGTTATCGGCTACGCGCAGCCTGGTGTACTGCCGGATCATGCGGTGTCCACCATCTCCTCGCCGGAGCCGCGGGCGATCACCTCGACCACCCGCCAGCGCTTCTCGGCGGAGAGCGGACGGCTCTCCTCGATGCGCACCGTGTCACCCACGTGCGCGGCGTTCTCAGGGTCGTGCGCCTTGAACTTGCTCGAGAGGCGGACCACCCGCTTGTAGATCGGGTGGCGCCGCAGCCGTTCGACACTGACCACCACGGTCTTGTCCATCTTGTCGGAGATCACCCGACCGACCTTCGTGCGTCGCTTGCCTTCCATCAGCTCGCTCCTTCCGCGTCGGACGAGGCGGGCTGAGCCGATGCCGCCGCGGCCGCGGCTGCGTGCTGTCGCTCAGTCATCACCGTCAGGATCCGGGCGATGCGGCGCCGGGTGGCGGGCAGGCGGCTGTAGTTCTTCTCCTGCCGCGTGGCAAGGTCGAAGCGGATCTTCCACAGCTCCTGCTTGGCATCCAGCAGCGCTCCCTCGAGGTCGGCATCGGAGAGGGCGCGGATCTCATTGATGTCCATGTTCGACGCCTTCCTTCAGCACGAACTTCGTCTGGATCGGCAGCTTGTGGCTGGCGAGACGCATCGCCTCGCGGGCCACGTTCTCGGTGACGCCCGACATCTCGAACATGACCCTGCCCGGCTTGACGACCGCCACCCAGTGATCGGGCGCTCCCTTGCCGGAGCCCATGCGGACCTCGGCCGGCTTCTTGGTGACCGGCTTGTCGGGGAAGACCCGGATCCAGATGCGGCCTCCGCGCTTGATGTGGTGGGTCATGGCACGCCGCGCGGCCTCGATCTGCCGGCTGGTCAGCCAGCAGACCTCCTCGGCCATCAGCCCGTACTCACCGAAGCTCACCGTGGTGCCGCCCTTCGCCATCCCGGCGCGGCGGCCGCGCTGCACCTTGCGGTGCTTGACGCGCTTGGGCATCAGCATGCTCAGGCCTCCTCGGGTGGTGTGGCGGGCTCGTCCCCGGCAGGCGCAGCCGGCGCCGGCGCCGTGGCGGCGGCAGCAGCGCTGGCCGCCGCCGGAGTGGCGGCTCGCGAGCGGCCACGCGTGGGGCGCTCGCGCGGCTGGCGCGGCTCCGTGCGGGCGCTGCCCGGTCGCTCGCCCAGCTGGTCGCCGCGATAGACCCAGACCTTGACGCCGATCCGGCCGTAGGTGGTGCGGGCATGGACGACCCCGTAGCTGATGTCGGCGCGCAGGGTGCCGAGCGGGATCCGCCCTTCCTTGTCCCATTCGGTGCGGCTCATCTCTGCGCCGCCAAGGCGCCCCGAGACCTGGATCTTGACGCCCTTGGCCCCGGCCTTGATCGTGCGCTGCACGGTCTGCTTGACCGCCTTGCGGAAGGCGATGCGGCGCTCGAGCTGGCCGGCCACGTTCTGCGCGACCAGGACCGCGTCGAGCTCCGGCTGCAGGATCTCCTTGATCTCGAGCTTGACCTTCTTGTTGGTCACCTTGCCGACCGAGTTGCGCAGCAGCTCGACGTTCTGGCCGCCCTTGCCGATCACGATCCCCGGCTTGGCCGAGTGGACCGTGACGGTCACGTGGTTGATGCCGCGCTCGATCTCGACCTGGCTGACGCTCGCGTTGGCCAGCTGCTTGGCGACCAGCTGCCGGATCCGCATGTCCTCGCGGAGCAGGGTCGCGTAGTCCCGATCGGCGTACCACTTGGCGAGCCAGGGCTTGTTGATGCCGATCCGGAACCCGTAGGGGTGAACCTTGTGACCCATCAGGACTCCTCTTGGTCAGCGACGGCGATGGTGATGTGGCTGGTGCGCTTCAGGATCCCGAAGGTGCGTCCCTGGGCACGGGGCCGAAAGCGCTTGAGCGTCGGCCCCTCGTCCGCGGTCGCGCTCACGATGCGCAGCTCATCGGCCGACAGGTTGAAGTTGTTCTCGGCGTTGGCGGTCGCGCTCTTGAGCACCTTGGCCACGTCCCGCGCAGCCGCGTTGGGCAGGAAGCGCAGGATGGCAGCAGCCTCCTCGACGGGCCTGCCGTTGATCAGCTCGGTGACCAGGCGAACCTTCCGCGAGCTGATGCGGATGTATCGGGCGGTAGCGGTGACGCGCATGCGGCTCGGGCTCCTACTTCAGCGACGACGAGCGTTCGGTGGCCTTGCCGTGGCCACGGTAGTGGCGGGTCGGGGCGAACTCGCCGAGCCGGTGGCCAACCATGTTCTCGGTGATGAAGACCGGCACGTGGCGCCGGCCGTCATGCACTGCGATGGTGTGGCCGATCATCTGCGGGAAGACGACGCTGGCCCGCGACCAGGTCTTGAGCACCTTGCGCTCGTTCCGCTTGTTCATGTCGTCGACGCGGCCGAGCAGGCGCGGATCGACGAACGGTCCCTTCTTCGTGGAACGACTCATCGGTCTCTCCTAACCCCGACCGTACCGGCGGCGCACGATCATCTTTCCGGTGGTCTTGTTCTTGCGGGTGCGCAGCCCCATGGCGGGCTTGCCCCATGGCGTCTTTGGCGGCATCCCGGTCGGTGACTTGCCCTCGCCGCCGCCGTGCGGATGGTCGCGCGGGTTCATCACCACGCCTCGCACCTCGGGCCGACGGCCCATGTGCCGGCTGCGGCCCGCCTTGCCGATCTTCTGGTTCTCATGGTCCAGGTTGCTCACCTGGCCGACGGTGGCCATGCAGTTGGCGCGCACGCGGCGAACCTCGCCGGACGGGAGCCGGATGGTGGCCATCTCCCCCTCCTTGGCGAGGAGCTGCGCGCTGCTGCCGGCACTCCGCACGATCTGGCCACCGCGCCCGGCGATCAGCTCGACGTTGTGGATCTGGGTGCCGAGCGGAATCCTGGCCAGCGGCAGGGCATTGCCGACGCGCGCCTCGACATCCGGGCCGGAGGCGACCTTGTCGCCGACCGACAGGCCGTGTGGCAGCAGCATGTAGCGCTTCTCGCCATCGGCGTAATGCAGCAGGCCGATCCGCGCGGAGCGGTTCGGGTCGTACTCGACGGTGGCGATGGTGGCTGGGACGCCGAACTTGTCGCGCCGCCAGTCGATCACCCGGTAGAGGCGCTTGTGGCCGGCGCCCTGGTGGCGGACCGTCAGCTTCCCCTGCCCGTTGCGGCCCGCCTTGCGCACCAGGTTCTCGGTGAGCGGCTTGTGCGGCTGCATGCTGGTCACCTCGTCGAAGGTCGACCGCGTCATCTGCCGCAGGCCCGGGCTGGTGGGTCGATAGTTGCGAAGTGGCATCTCAGACGGCCTCGAAGAGCTCGATCTTCTGGCCGGGGGCGATCGTCACGATCGCCTTGCGCCAGCCGGCCACGGTGCCCATCTGCTTGCGGCCACGCCGTTTCTGCTTGGGCTTCACGGAGAGGACCCGCACGCCGAGGACGTCCACCTTGAACTCGGCCTCGACCGCCGCCTTGATCTGGAACTTGTTCGCGTCGCGTGCCACGGCGAAGGTGTAGTTGCTGCGCTCCGTCGCCGCCACGCTCTTCTCGCTGATGACCGGGCGGATCAGGACGTCATGCACGATGCGCTCGCTCATGCGTACACCTCCCCCGCGCGCGCCAGCGCGTCGCGGGTGAAGACGATCGTGTCGGCCTCGAGCAGGTCGACGACGTTGAGGCTGTCGGCCAGGAGGATCCGCACCTCCCGCAGGTTGCGGCAGCTGCGCTCGACCACCGCGTCGCGAGCCGGCAGCACGACCAGCACCTTGCCGCCGGCATCCCAGCCGGCGAGCCGGTCGGCGAAGGCTCGGGTCGCGATCTCGTCCAGGTCGAATCCCTCGACCACGCGCAGGGCTCCCTCCTCTGCCTTGGCAGTGAGCACCCCGAGCAGCGCGGCGCGGCGCATCTTGGCCGGCATCCGGATCTCGAAGGCGCGCGGGTGTGGGCCGAAGACCACGCCGCCTCCCTTCCAGTGCGGGGCAGTGCGGCTCCCCTGCCGCGCGCGGCCGGTCCCCTTCTGGCGCCACGGCTTGCGGCCACCGCCAGCCACCTCGCCGCGGGTCAGGGTGTTCGCGGTGCCCGGCCGCTGCCCGGCCAGCTGACGCACGACTGCCTGGTGGATGAGCGCCTCGTTGACCGGCGCGGCGAAGAGCGCATCGGGCAGCTCGACCTTGCCGGCCTTGGTGCCCTTGGCGCTCAGGATCGTCGTCTCGGCCATCGTCACTTCGCCTTCTGCACCAGGAGGAGGGCGTTGCGCGCGCCGGGGACGGCGCCGCGCACCAGGAGCAGGTTGCGCTCGGCATCGACGCGTACCACGCTCAGGCGCTTGACCGTCACCCGCTCGTCGCCCATGTGGCCGCCCATCGGCGTCCCCTTGAAGACGCGTCCGGGGGTCGTGCCCGCCCCGATGGAGCCGGGAGCGCGATAGTTGGTCGAGCCGTGGGTCTTCGGTCCACGCTTGAAGTTGTGGCGAGCGACGGTCCCGGTGAAGCCGTGCCCCTTGCTCACACCGGTCACGTCGACCAGGTCGCCGGCAGAGAAGAGCGAAACATCCAGGCGCTGTCCGACCTCGAAGCCTTCGGTCGAGGCCACCCGGAACTCACGCACCACGCGCGGCTTCTGCTGATCGGGCTCGAGCGCGGCGAACTGGCCGGCGACCGGCTTGGAGAGACGTCGCGCTGTCCCGTTGCCGACCTGCAGGGCGGCATAGCCGTCCCGCTCCGGCGTGCGGAGCCGCGTGATGCTGTTCGGGGTCGCCTCGATGACGCTCACCGGCACGACGCTACCGTCGTCGACGAAGACCCGCGTCATGCCGAGCTTGCGCCCGATCAAACCTTCCGACACCTGTACTCCCAAACTCACATCTTGATTTCGATGTCGACGCCTGCCGCCAGGCTGAGTCGCATCAGCGCATCAACCGTCTTGGTCGACGGATCGATGATGTCGATCAGTCGCTTGTGGGTCCGGATCTCGAACTGCTCCCGCCCGTCCTTGTGCACGAACGGCCCGCGGATGACGGTGTACTTCTCGATCCGGGTCGGCAGCGGCACCGGACCCGCCACGTCAGCGCCGGTGCGCTGGGCGGTCTCCACGATCTGCTCGGCCGACTGGTCGAGCAGCTTGTGGTCGTAGGCCTTGAGGCGGATCCGGATGCGCTGCTTGGCCATCGAACTAGCCGATCAGCTCGGTGATGACGCCGGCGCCCACCGTGTGGCCGCCTTCGCGGATGGCGAAGCGCTGGCCCTGCTCGATCGCGATCGGGGTGATCAGCTCCACGTCGATGTTGACGTTGTCGCCGGGCATGATCATCTCCACTCCGGCGGGCAGCTTGATCGCTCCGGTCACATCGGTCGTGCGCAGGTAGAACTGCGGCCTATAGCCCGCGTAGAAGGGGGTGTGGCGGCCGCCCTCCTCCTTGGTCAGCACCAGGACCTCGGCCTTGAACTTGGTCCCGGGCTTGACGGAGCTCGGCTTGGCGAGGACCTGGCCGCGCTCGATCTCCTCGCGCTCGATGCCTCGCAGGAGCAGGCCCACGTTGTCGCCGGCCTGGCCCTGGTCAAGGGTCTTCTTGAACATCTCCACGCCGGTCACCACCAGCTGGCGGCTCTTGGCATGAATCCCGACCTGCTCGACGGTCTCGCCGGTGTTCACCACGCCGCGCTCGATGCGGCCGGTCGCCACCGTGCCGCGGCCCTTGATGCCGAAGACGTCCTCGATCGGCATCAGGAACGGCTTGTCGACGTCGCGGATGGGCGTCGGGATGTACGTGTCGACGGCGTCGAGCAGCTCCTTGATGGAGGCGTACTCGGGGGCCGCCTGGTCGGTGCTGGTCGACTCGAGCGCCTGCAGCGCCGAGCCACGGATGACCGGCACCTCCTCACCCGGGAAGTTGTACTTGCTGAGGAGCTCGCGGACCTCCATCTCGACCAGGTCGATGAGCATCTCGTCGTCGACCATGTCCACCTTGTTGAGGTAGACGACCAGCGACGGGACCTCGACCTGGCGGGCGAGGAGGATGTGCTCGCGGGTCTGGGGCATCGGGCCGTCCGCCGCCGACACGACCAGGATGGCGCCGTCCATCTGGGCGGCGCCGGTGATCATGTTCTTGATGTAGTCGGCGTGGCCGGGGCAGTCGACGTGCGCGTAGTGACGCGCCGCAGTCTGGTACTCGACGTGCGCGATGGCGATCGTGATCCCGCGCTGCCGCTCCTCGGGAGCGTTGTCGATCGTGTCGAAGGCGCGGAAGTCGGCACCACCCTGCAGCGCCAGGTACTTGGTGATCGCGGCAGTCAGGGTGGTCTTGCCGTGGTCGACGTGACCGATGGTGCCGACGTTCACGTGCGGCTTGCTGCGGTCGAACTTCTGCTTGGCCATGGTGTGTCCTTCGTTTGTAACGGGAGAACTCCATCGAATAGGTGGCGCGGCCCTGGGTCATGGAGCGCAGCTCGGTGGCGTAGCCGAACATCTCGGCCAGCGGCACCAGGGCGTGGATGACGCGCGAGGTGGCGTGCTCGTCGATCCCCTCGACATGGCCGCGCTTCGCATTCAGGTTGCCGATGACGTCGCCCATGAAGCTCTCGGGGGTGGTGACGTCCACCTTCATGACCGGCTCCAGGATCACCGGATCGGCCTTGGCGACCCCATCCTTGGCAGCCATCGAGCCGGCGATCTTGAATGCCATCTCCGACGAGTCGACCTCGTGGAACGAACCGTCGACGAGGGTCACCTTCAGGTCGATCACCGGGTAGCCGCCGAGCACGCCGCCGGCCAGGGCGTCGCGGATCCCCTCCTCGATCGCCTTCCAGAATTCGCGCGGCACCGACCCGCCGACGATCTTCGACTCGAATGTGTAGCCGGCGCCCCGCTCCAGCGGCTCGAGCGTGATCACCGCGTGGCCGTACTGTCCCTTGCCGCCGGTCTGGCGCACGAAGCGTCCTTCGCCGCGCGACGCCTTGCGGATCGTCTCGCGGTAGCTGACCTGCGGCCGGCCGACGTTGGCCTGCACCTTGAACTCGCGCAGCATGCGGTCGACGATCACCTCGAGGTGCAGCTCGCCCATCCCCGAAATGCGGGTCTGCCCTGACTCCTGGTCGCTGCTCACCCGGAAGGTTGGGTCCTCCTCGGCCAGGCGCTGCAGGGCGAGCGCCATCTTGTCCTGGTCGGCCTTCGTCTTCGGCTCGACCGCCAGCTCGATGACCGGCTCCGGGAAGCTGATCGCCTCGAGGACGATCGGCTTGGCCTCGTCGCACAGCGTGTCGCCGGTGAAGGTGTGCTTCAGCCCGACCGCCGCGGCAATGTCGCCGGCGCTCACCGCGTCCATCTCCTCGCGATGGTTGGCGTGCATCTCCAGGATCCGGCCGATGCGTTCCTTGGTCCCCTTGGTCGAGTTGTAGACATAGGAACCGGTCTTGAGCGTGCCGGAGTAGACCCGGAAGAAGGCCAGCTTGCCGACGAACGGGTCGGCGGCGATCTTGAAGGCGAGCGCGGCGAACGGCTCGCCGGCATCGGTGTGGCGCGTCGCCTGCTCGCCGGTGCGCGGGTCGCGGCCGATGACAGCGGCCACGTCGAGCGGCGAGGGCAGGTACTCGATCACCGCGTCGAGCATCGGCTGGATTCCCTTGTTCTTGAGGGCAGACCCGCACAGCACCGGCACGATCCGGTAGCCGAGGGTCCCGGCGCGGAGCGCCGTGCGAACTCGATCGGCATCGACCGGCTCACCCTCCAGGAAGCTGTGCGCGATCTGGTCATCGAGGTCCGCCAGCGCCTCGACCAGGCGGTCGCGGTGGGTGATCGCCTCCGCCAGCAGGTCCGCCGGGATCTCCCCGACCTCGATCTTGTCGCCCAGGTCGTTGCCGTAGGTGATCGCCTGCATCTCGACGAGGTCGATCACCCCGCGGAACGAGTCCTCGCTGCCGATCGGCAGCTGGATCGGGACCGCCACGGCACCGAGTCGATCGCGAATCATGTCGACCACACGCCAGAAGTCGGCACCCGTTCGATCGAGCTTGTTCACGAAGCAGAACCGGGGCACCAGGTACTTGTCGGCCTGGCGCCAGACCGTCTCGGACTGCGGCTCGACACCGGCCACGCCGTCGAAGACGACGACCGCCCCGTCGAGCACGCGGAGGCTCCGCTCGACCTCCACCGTAAAATCCACGTGGCCGGGCGTGTCGATCAAGTTGATACGATTGTCGTTCCAGAAGCAGGTCGTGGCAGCCGCGGTGATGGTGATCCCCCGCTCCTGCTCCTGCTCCATCCAGTCCATGGTGGCGGCGCCTTCGTGGACTTCGCCGATCTTGTAGATCTTCTTGGTATAGAAGAGGATCCGCTCCGAGACCGTGGTCTTGCCGGCGTCGATGTGGGCAATGATCCCGATGTTGCGGGTTCGCTCCAGCGGATAGGCCTGGCTCATCACGCGCCTACCACTTGAAGTGGCTGAAGGCCTTGTTGGCCTCCGCCATGCGGTGCGTGTCCTCGCGTCGCTTGACGGCGGCGCCGATCCCGTTCGACGCGTCGACGAACTCCGCGGCCAGCTTCTCGCCCATGCTGCGTCCGTTCCGCCTGCGCGCCGAGTCGATCAGCCAGCGCATGCCGAGGCTGATGCGTCGGTCGGCACGCACCTCGACCGGGATCTGGTAGGTGGAGCCGCCCACCCGCTTGGGCTTGACCTCGATGAGGGGCATCGCGTTGCGCAGCGCGAGCTCCATCACCTCGACACCCGATCGCCCGGCCTGCTTCTCGCAGCGTGCGAGGGCATCTTCCAGGATGCGCCCGGCGAGCTGGCGCTTGCCGCCGTGCATCAGCTTGTTGGTGAACTGGTCGAGCGTCAGTGCCGTGCCGACGAGCTGCTCGTCGTACTTGCTCTTGCGCGCGATGGTCGGCCGCCGGGGCATCGGAGGCTACCCTTTGCCCGCGGACTTGGCGCCGTACTTGCTGCGCCCCTGCCGGCGATCGCGGACGCCGGCCGCGTCGAGCGTGCCCCGCACGATGTGGTACTTCACCGCGGGCAGGTCCTTGACGCGCCCGCCACGCACCAGCACGACGGAGTGCTCCTGCAGGTTATGCCCGACGCCGGGGATGTAGGCGGTCACCTCCATCCCGTTGGTGAGCCGCACGCGAGCGACCTTGCGCAGCGCCGAATTCGGCTTCTTGGGAGTGCGGGTCATCACCTGCAGGCAGACACCGCGACGCTGAGGGGCTCCGCGTCCCTCCGAGGTGGTCTGCTTGAGGGTGTTGAAGGTGCGGCGCAGCGCGGGTGCCTTCACCTTCTTGACTGCCGGCTTGCGGCCCTTGCGGACCAGCTGGCTGATCGTCGGCAACGAGAACCTCGCGTTCGTTCGCTTCGTGCGCTGGCTACATGAGTGGTCGTGCGTCGCCGGCGGCCATGGGGACCCGCGAGCGGGCCTTCTCGGTGAGCTGGCTGACGGTGCCCCGAGGGGCACACACGAAGGCGTCCCGAGAGCGGGACACCGAAGGCGGAGTATAGGCGGGCGGCCGATCGAGTGTCAACCGACGGCCGCCTCGCCGGACCTCCCGGAAGGCGGCCGCCGGCCCGTTTCTAGGACTTGCTCTTCAGCTCGTCGAAGACCTCTTCGGCAACCTCGGCCTCGATCGCCGCGTCGCCGTCGGCGCCCATCAGATCGGCCGCGTTGACCGCCGCCTCGGCGGCCGCGATCTCGGCCTCCTCGGTGTCGATCGAGCCGTCGTGGTCGAGATCGGCATCGCCGGTCAGGAAGGTCATCGCCGCCTCGCGCTCGCGAAGCACCTCGGCCTCCTCCGGGGAGAGCTCACGTGCCTTGGCCGCGGCGGCGGCGCGGGCGGCTGCGCCGGTCCCGGCCGGGATCAGCTTGCCGATGATCACGTTCTCCTTGAGCCCCAGCAGGTGGTCCTTGGCGCCGTTGATCGCCGCCTCGGTGAGGACCCGGGTGGTCTCCTGGAAGGAGGCCGCCGCCAGGAACGAGCTCGTGTTGAGCGACGCCTTGGTGACGCCCAGCAGGACCGTCTGCGCGGTCGCCGGCTCACCGCCCTCGGCCAGGATCCGGTTGTTGACCTCCTCGAACTCGAAGCGGTCGATCAGCTCGCTCGGGAGCAGCTCGGTGTCGCCCGCCGTGTCGACGGTCACCTTGCGCAGCATCTGGCGCACGATGATCTCGACGTGCTTGTCGGCGATCGAGACGCCCTGCGAGCGGTACACCTTCTGCACCTCCGCGACCAGGAAGCGCTGGACCGTGTCCACGCCCTTGATCTGCAGCAGGTCCTTCGGGTTGAGCGAGCCTTCGGTCAGCGGATGCCCGGCGAGCACCTCGTCCCCGGTCTCGACCCGCAGCCGGGCAGAGTGGGGCACCTGGTACTCGCGCATGTCCACGTCCTCGAAGTGGAGGGTGAGCGTGTTCCCGCGCTTGGTGATCCGTCCGGCTGACGGCGCCTTGACCTCGACCAGCTCCTCCCCCTCGCCCAGGCGGGCAAGCAGCTGGCCTTCGCTCACCTGAGTGTCGTACGTCTCGCGATGGGTGATGCGCACCACGATCGGCTGGTCGGGACCGGTGCGCACCACTTCGACAGTGCCGTCGATCTCGGTCATGATCGCCTGTCCCTTGGGGATCCGCGCCTCGAAGAGCTCCTCGACGCGTGGCAGGCCCTGGGTGATGTCCTCGCCGGCGACGCCGCCGGTATGGAAGGTGCGCATCGTCAGCTGGGTGCCGGGCTCGCCGATCGACTGGGCCGCAATGATCCCCACCGCCTGCCCCAGGTCGACCAGCCGTCCCGTCGCCAGGTTGCGGCCGTAGCACATGCGGCACACGCCGTGGCGTGCCGCACAGGTGAGCGGAGAGCGAACGCTGACCCGGTCGATGGCAAGCGTCTCGATCCGCTCGATCGCCACCTCGTCGATCTCCGCGTCGCGGACCACGACCACCTCGCCGGTCTTCTCGTCGACGATGTCGAGGGCCGCCATGCGGCCGACCAGGCGGTCCACGAACGGCTCGGGGATCTGGGCCGACTCCTCGCGGGTGATCCACGTTCCGAGGTCCGTGCCGCAGTCGTCCTCGCGGGTGATGACGTCCTGCGCCACGTCGACCAGGCGCCGGGTCAGGTACCCGGAGTCTGCCGTGCGCAGGGCGGTATCGGCCAGTCCCTTGCGGGCGCCGTGGCTCGAGATGAAGTACTCGAGCACGCTCATCCCCTCCCGCAGGTTGCTGCGGATCGGCAGGTCGATGATCCGCCCGGACGGGTCGGCCATCAGACCGCGCATCCCGGCCAGCTGGTGCACCTGGGTCACGTTCCCGCGCGCGCCGGAGTGGGTGATCATCCAGACCGATCCCCGCTTGTCGAGCCCCTCGAGCATCTTCGAGGTGACCTGATCGGTCGTCCCCCGCCAGACCTCGACGGTCTGGGTATAGCGCTCGTCCTCGGTGATGAACCCGCGGCGGAACTCGCGGTCGATGTCGGTCACCCGCGCATCGGCATCGGCGAGGAGCTTGACCTTCTCGGCCGGCACCCGGATGTCATCGATCCCGATGGTGATGCCGGCCACCGTGGCGTAGTGGAAGCCGAGGGTCTTGATGCCATCCACCAGCTGGGTGGTGGCGGCGGGACCGAGCTCCCGGTAGCACTGGGCGATGAGCGCCTTGAGGCCCTTGCGGTCCATGATCCGGTTCACGAAGCCCAGCTCGCGCGGGATCACCGAGTTGAAGATGACCCGCCCGGTGGTCGTCTCGACCAGCTCATGGTGCGTTGCCCCGGTGCCGTCCTCGCCGGCCGCCGGATCCCACGACTCGAGCTCGACCTTGATCGGCGACTGGACGTGGACGTGCCCGAGCTGGGCCGCCATCACCGCCTCATCGGCGCTGGAGAAGACCTTGCCGGCCCCCTCCCCCTTGGGCTCCTCGACGGTCAGGTAGTAGCAGCCGAGCACCATGTCATGGGTCGGCGAGACCACCGGCGAGCCGTCGGCGGCGCTCAGCAGGTTCTGGGTCGAGAGCATCAGCTCCTTCGCCTCCCGCTGGGCGGCCGTGGAGAGCGGCACGTGGACCGCCATCTGGTCGCCGTCGAAGTCCGCGTTGAACGCGAAGCAGACGAGCGGATGGATCTGGATCGCCGAGCCCTCGACCAGGACCGGCATGAAGGCCTGGATCCCGAGCCGGTGCAGGGTCGGGGCGCGGTTGAGGAGGACAGGGTGATCCTTGATCACCTCCTCGAGCACATCCCACACCTCGGGGCGCACCCGCTCCACGATCCGCTTGGCGCTCTTGATGTTGTGCGCGAAGCCCTTCTCCACCAGCTGGCGCATGACGAACGGCTTGAAGAGCTCGAGCGCCATCTTCTTGGGCAGGCCGCACTGGTGCAGCTTGAGCTCTGGGCCGACCACGATCACCGAGCGGCCCGAGTAGTCGACTCGCTTGCCGAGCAGGTTCTGCCGGAAGCGGCCCTGCTTGCCCTTGAGCATGTCGGAGAGGCTCTTGAGCCGATGGTTGCCGGTCCCGGCGATGGCGCGCCCGCGGCGGCCGTTGTCGATCAGCGCGTCACAGGCCTCCTGCAGCATCCGCTTCTCGTTGCGGATGATGATCTCCGGGGCCTCCAGGTCGAGCAGCCGGCTCAGCCGGTTGTTGCGGTTGATCACCCGCCGGTAGAGGTCGTTCAGGTCGCTGGTCGCGAACCGGCCGCCGTCGAGCTGCACCATCGGGCGCAGGTCGGGGGGGATGACCGGCAGGGTCGAGAGGATCATCCACTCCGGGCGCGCCCCGCTCTTGCGAAACGCTTCGATCAGCCGGAGGCGCTTGATCGCCTTCTTGCGCCGCTGTCCGGACGTCTGGCGCATCTCGACGTGCAGTCGCTGGGCGAGATCGTCCAGGTCGATCTGCTCGATGATCTTCTTGATCGCCTCGGCGCCCATGCCGGCATCGAAGAGGCGCCCGTACTGCTCGGTGAGCGAGCGGAACTCCGACTCGGTCAGAGTCTGCATGACCTTGATCTCGGCGATCTGGGTCCGGGCCGAACGCGCTGCCAGGCGGGCGTCGTCGGTCTCGCGCGAGACCTGGGTGCGCTCCGCGGTGAGAGCCTCGTCGATGCCGCCGGTCAGGTCGGCGGTCGCCGTCTCGCGCCGCTCGTTGGCACGCGCCTTGGCCTCCTTGACATCGGCGTCGATCGCCTCGACTTCGGCCTTCACGGCGGTGCGAAGCGCCGTCAGAGCACCCTTGGTCGGGTCGCCGGCGTGGGCCACCACCTCGCCGGTGGGGGTGAAGACGATCTCTTCGGCGACGGTCTTGCCGCCCTCCTTGAGGCTCGCCTGGATCTGCTGCGCCGCGCCGGCCAGCTCCTCGCTGCGTGCCGCGAAGCGCTCATCGTGGCGGCGAATCTCGGACTCATGCTCGCTGTCGACCTCGGCGCGCTTCTCGGCGATCGCCTCGGTCAGCTCGGCGCGCTTCGTCTCGACCGCCTCGCCGGCACGCGCGATCCGCTCGTTCATCTCCTCTTCGATGCGGGCCAGCGCCTTCTCGCGCTCCTGCTCGTCGACGCGGGTGACCACGTACAGCGCGAAGTAGAGGATCCGCTCCAGGTTGCGCGGGCTGACGTCGAGCAGGATGCCCAGGCGCGACGGGGTTCCCTTGAAGTACCAGATGTGGCTGACCGGCGAGGCGAGCTTGATGTGCCCCATCCGCTCGCGACGCACCTTGCTGCGCGTCACCTCGACGCCGCACTTGTCGCAGATGATTCCCTTGTACCGGATCCGCTTGTACTTGCCGCAGTAGCACTCCCAGTCCTTGGTGGGACCGAAGATGCGCTCGTCGAAGAGGCCGTCCTTCTCCGGCTTGAGGGTGCGGTAGTTGATCGTCTCCGGCTTCGTCACCTCACCGGACGACCAGCCCTTGATCTGATCGGGCGATGCCAGGCTGATCCGGATGGCGTCGAAGTTGTTGACTTCCAGCATGGGTGGCTAGAGCTCCTGCGGCTGCTGCCGCAACTGGCCGGCTACGCCAGGGCTGACCGGGCCCCGGCACGACGTGAACCGATGGAGGGGCCGCGACGCCGCTCGTGCGCCGCGCCCCTGATTACTCTTCAAATCCTTGGAGGTTGATCCCGCCGAGGTCCGGCAACGGATAGCTGCCGGTGTCCTCGATGAAGCGGATCTCTTCCTCGTTCTCGTTGAGGATCTCGACCGAGAGGCCGAGCGCCTGGAGCTCCTTGATGAGCACCTTGAACGACTCGGGGACTCCCGGAGGCTGGATCTCCTCGCCCTTGACGATCGCCTCGTAGGTCTGCACGCGACCCAGCACGTCGTCGCTCTTGACGGTGAGCAGCTCCTGCAGGATGTTCGCGGCGCCGTACGCCTCGAGCGCCCAGACCTCCATCTCGCCAAAGCGCTGACCGCCGAACTGCGCCTTGCCGCCCAGCGGCTGCTGGGTGATGAGCGAGTAGGGGCCCGTACTGCGGGCGTGGATCTTGTCCTCCACCAGGTGGTGGAGCTTGAGCATGTAGATGTAGCCGACGGTCACCCGGTGGTCGAAGGCCTCGCCGGTGCGCCCGTCGTAGAGGACCGTCTTGCCGTCGGCATCCTTCCCGGCGCGCTTCAGCATCTCGCGGATGTGGTCTTCGGTCGCTCCGTCGAAGACCGGGGTGGCGGCCTTCATGCCGAGCACCTTCATCGCCCAGCCGAGATGCGTCTCGAGGATCTGGCCGATGTTCATGCGGCTCGGCACGCCGAGGGGATTCAGGACGATGTCGACCGGCGTCCCGTCAGGCATGAAGGGCATGTCCTCGACCGGCAGGATCTTGGCGATCACGCCCTTGTTGCCGTGGCGTCCGGCCATCTTGTCGCCGACCGCGATCTTGCGCTTCTGGGCCACGCTGACCCTGACCAGGCGGTTCACGCCGGGGAGCAGCTCGTCGCCGCTCTCGCGGCTGAACTGGCGGACGTCGACCACGATGCCGCGCTCTCCGTGCGGCAGCCGCAGCGAGCTGTCCTTCACCTCGCGCGCCTTCTCGCCGAAGATCGCCCGCAGCAGGCGCTCCTCGGCCGTCAGCTCGGTCTCGCCCTTGGGCGTGATCTTGCCGACCAGGATGTCGCCGGGGGTCACCTCGGCGCCCTCGTAGATGATCCCGTCCTCGTCCAGGTTGCGCAGGCTCTCCTCGCCCACGTTCGGGATGTCGCGGGTGATCTCCTCGGGACCGAGCTTGGTGTCGCGCGCCTCGATCTCGTGCTTCTCGATATGGATCGAGGTGAACAGGTCCTCGCGCACCAGCCGCTCGCTGATGACGATGGCGTCCTCGTAGTTGCCGCCCTCCCAGGGGAGGAAGGCGACCAGGATGTTCTGGCCGAGGGCCATCTCGCCGCGGTCGGTGCTCGACGAGTCGGCCAGCACCTGGCTGACCGCCACCCGGTCGCCGACGTCGACGATCGGGCGCTGGTTGATGCACGTTCCCTGGTTGCTGCGCAGGAACTTCTTGAGCTTGTAGGTGTCGCGCAGGTCCCCCTCGTCGCGCTCGACCTGGATCTCGGCACTGGTGACGCTCACCACGGTGCCCGCCGCGCTGGCGACCACCACCTGCTGGCTGTCGAAGGCGGCCCGATACTCGACGCCGGTCCCCACCACCGGAGCCTCCGGCTGGAGGAGCGGCACCGACTGGCGCATCATGTTCGAGCCCATCAGCGCACGGTTGGCGTCGTCATGCTCCAGGAACGGGATCATGGCCGTCGCCACGCTCACGATCTGCTTGGGGCTCACGTCCATGTAGTCGACGTCGTCGGCCGGCTGGACGTGGAACTCGTCACGGTAGCGGACCATCACCCGCTCCTCGACGAAGTGGGCTCCGTCATCGAGCGGGGCGTTGGCCTGCGCGATGTAGAACTTCTCCTCCTCGTCGGCGGCGAGGTACTCGATCTCAGCGGAGACGATCGGGCGGATGCGAACCGCGGCGAACTTGTTCTCCTTGATCGCAGCCCAGGTCTTGTCGTCGATGGTGGCGCCGGCGCGGGCGATCGCCTTGCCGTCACTCCCCACCAGCCGCTCGGCGAGGGTCTGGCCGAGCACATCGGCCTGCTTGTCGCGGTACGAGACGAACTTGCGGACCTTGCGGTAGGGGGTCTCGATGAACCCGTACGGGTTGATCTTGCCGTACGTTGCCAGCGAGCCGATGAGGCCGATGTTCGGGCCTTCCGGCGTCTCGATCGGGCACATGCGGCCGTAGTGGGACGGGTGCACGTCGCGCACGTCGAAGCCGGCGCGCTCACGCGACAGGCCGCCCGGTCCCAGGGCCGAGAGGCGCCGCTTGTTGGTCAGCTCCGCCAGCGGGTTGGTCTGGTCCATGAACTGGCTCAGCTGGCTGCCGCCGAAGAACTCCTTCATGGCGGCCACCACGGGGCGGATGTTGATCAGGGTGTTGGGCGTGGCCTGCTCGGCATCGGTGATCGTCATCCGCTCCTTGACGACGCGCTCCATGCGCAGGAGGCCGATCCGGAACTGGTTCTGGATCAGCTCGCCGTTGGCGCGGATGCGGCGGTTGCCAAGGTGGTCGATGTCGTCGCCGGTGCCGCGCCCGTTGTTCAGTTCGATCAGCTTGCCGATGATCGCCACGATGTCGTTGCGGCTGATGATCCGCGACTCGCGCTGGTTCTCGGCATCCTCGCCGGAGAGCGCGATCGACAGCTTGGTCGCCACTTCGCCGAGGGCCTTGTTCAGCTTGTAGCGGCCAACCCGGCCGAGGTCGTAGCGGCGGAAGTTGAAGAAGAGGCTGTTGACCAGCGCGCGCGCGTTGTCGACCGTGGGCGGGTCGCCGGGGCGCAGCTTCTTGTAGACCTCGATCAGCGCCTCGTCCTGGGTGGCGGCGGTGTCCTTGTCCAGGGTGAGCGAGATGAACGGATGGTCCGGGTGGTCATCGGCCGGCGCGAAGAGGCGCAGCATCTCGGCGCTCTCCTCGAAACCGACGGCACGCAGCAGGGTGGTGACCGGGATCTTCCGCTTGCGGTCGACCTTGAGCGGCTTGGAGTAGGTGAGGTCACGAGTGCGGCACTCGTCCTCGTTGAACTTCGGCTCCTCGAAGTAATACTCGCGGAAATGCAGCTCGAGGTTCTTGCCGGTGAAGTCGGTGATGGGGGTGATCTCGTCGAGAAGCTCGCGAAGGCCGGTCTCGACGAACCAGCGGAATGAATCGGTCTGGGTCTGGATCAGGTTCGGGAGGGGAAGGACCTCCGGAATGTGTGAAAAGTTCTCACGGCGCGGGGCCAGCTCAAACTGGCTGGCAGACTCGGCCAAGGC
>VBJX01000045.1 GCA_005879775.1 Chloroflexota bacterium | reverse complement strand
TCACGCATAGCCACGACCCAGATCACCACCGCGGCGAGTACGTAGCCGATCCACACCTCGTTGGGTGCATGGATGCTGAACCCATCGGTGAACTGGAAGATCAGCCCGGCCGGGTTGTTGATCAGCCCGACAGCCGCCAATACCGCTGCCGCGAGGCTATAGAAGATGGCGCGGGAATAGGCCTTGTCGATCACGAAGACCGCTATCGCGCCCAGCATGAGCCCGGCGAGCACCGCGCCCGAGCCGAGGATCGCCATGCCCTGGTACACGACGCCATTGCCGTTGAGGGCTGGCAGGATCGCGGCGGCATTCGTGCCGGCAGCGGCCAGCGAGTTGTCCACCTGGGTCTGCGCCCATTGCGCGATGTTCGGCACCAGGGCCAGGACGATCGCCGGCGCGTGCCGCGCGACCGAGGTCTGGAATGCCTGCGCGCCGATCACCAGGCCGATGAAGAGCAGGATCGGGAAGAGCGCCGCCCCAGGGATCACCGCCAGGAAGAAGCTCACCAGTCCGGTGAAGCAGATCAGGGCGATGACGACCCCGGTCGCCAGCGAGTAGCCGATCCGGCCACCGACTGCCTTCCAGCCCGGATGACCGATATAGACGGCCGGCGGGAAGGGGCTTCCCAGGAATGATCCGACCACCGCCCCCAGGCCATCGGCCATCAGGATGTAGCGCAGGTTGTAGCTGTCACCCGCTGCCGAGGCGCTCTCGACGTTGTTCATTCCCTCGGTGAAGTTGTAGACGCCAAGGGGAATGGCGGTCGCCAGCAACGGAGCCGCATTCGACAGACCGGAGATCACCTCGGTACCGAAGACCGGCAGATGGATCCCGAACTGCTTGAACGAGTCGCTCACCTGCTGCGGGTCGAGGCCCTTCCAGCCGAAGAACTGGTACGAGGCCCAGCCCAACGCCGTGCCGACCACGATCGCCGCCAGCCCGCCCGGGATCCCGAACGGCAGGCGAACCCCGGCCGTCCACGAGAGGAGGATGATCGCGAACGTGGCCAGGGCGATCCAGGCCGCGGTGTACATCTGGAAGGCCGCGGCCATGCTGATGAACGCGATCGAGATGCCGGCCAGCGTGCCGAGCATTGCCGCCCGCGGGGTGTAGGCCCGAATGGTCGGTCCGATGAACGCACCGATCAGGACCACCACGCCGATGAAGAAGGCCCAGGCCAGCCCAGCCTCGTAGGCCACCATCACGTCGCCGGTCTTGATGACGACCGGCAGCATGATCACGAAGGTCACGAAGAAGTAGTGGGGCACGCTTGGGCCGTACGGCATGGCAGCGAACGTGTCGCGGCCCTCGCGATGCGAAAGCCGATAGGCCAGATAGGCGTACCAGATGTTGCCGAGCGGCAGGGCGATGGCGAGCGCCGGCAGGATGCGGCCGTAGACGATCGTGTCCCCCGGCAGCTTGATGACGAAGAGCATCAGCCCCGACAGGACCAGCACGTTCAGCAGGACGTTGGTGCCGAGCCCGAAGAAAGCATTCCAGTCGCCCGGGACCCAGAGCTTCGGCCTGTACTCGGAATTGGCTGTCATTGGTTCTCCTCTACCTCCCTCCCCCTAGATGAGTCGACGGCCAATCGCTTACGGCGGGTGACGAACGGCGGCGTCAGGCATCGACACCGTCGTCATGCCTGGGCGCCGGCCATCGCCGGCTTGCCGAGCGCCTGGAGGAAGGCCGTCGAGTCGCTGACCCAGCCGAAGATGCCGCCCTGGGCCTTGATCATCTCCAGCGCGACGCGC
Source organism: Chloroflexota bacterium (assembly GCA_005879775.1). Lineage (GTDB taxonomy): Bacteria > Chloroflexota > Limnocylindria > QHBO01 > QHBO01 > CF-167. The sequence continues at coordinate 6,059 of VBJX01000045.1, read as the reverse complement.
TGGAACTCCGGGAAGTACGACGCGACCGCGTCCGAGATGACGCAGGCGTCGTAGCCGCGGTCGTTTGCCTCTCGCACGCTCGTCTGCACGCAGACCTCTGTGGTCACGCCGCAGAAGATCAGCTTCTCGATCCCTTTCATCTTGAGAATGGTGTCCATGTCGGTGGCGTAGAACGCGCCCTTGCCGGGCTTGTCGACCACTGGCTCCCCTTCGATCGGGTAGACCTCCTCGACGATGTCGTGGCCGTGCGATCCGCGGACCAGCAGGCGGCCCATCGGTCCTTCGTCGCCGATGTGGATCGACGGATTGCCGCGCTCATACTTGGCGCGCGGCAGATCGGAAAGGTCGGCGCGATGCCCTTCTCGGGTGTGGATCACGAAGATTCCCGAATCGCGGCAGGCCTTCAGCACCTCCTCCGCGGCCGGCAGCGCCGCCAGCAGGAGGGAGGTGTCGTTGCCCAGCGATTCACCAAAGCCGCCGGGGTACACGAAGTCGCGCTGAAAGTCGATCATCACCAGCGCCGTCTTCTTGGGGTCGAACTCGAAGTCGTAGGGCTCCGCCCTCATCTTCAGCATGCTCCCGTGGACCTCCTTCACTTGTCCGATGGACCTACCGCTGCAAGGGCGGGGTCCGCGACGATGCGCGTCCCGGACCGCCCCGCGAATGCCTCCTCCAGGTTTGCCGGTGAGGTGATCAGCACCTCGGTTCCGCCGTGCTCCAGGAACGTGATCGCCGCCTCGACTTTGGGACCCATGCTCCCCTTCGGGAACTCGCCGTCGGCCAGATACCCTCGCGCCTCGGTCACGGTGAGCCGGTCCAGGTAGCGCTCATCGGGCTGTCGGAAATGGATCGCCACCCGTTCGACCCCGGTCGACAGGACCAGCAGCGGGATCCCCAGGCTGCCCGCCAGCAGCGCCGAGGCGAGATCCTTGTCGATCACCGCCTCGACCCCTCGGTAGCCGGCCGATGCTGTCTCCACGACCGGGATCCCCCCGCCCCCGGCTGCGATGACCACGAAGCCACTGGCCACCAGCGAGCTGATCTGCTCCGCCTCCACGATCCGCAGCGGATGCGGTGACGGCACGATTCGCCGGTAGCCGCGGCCGGAGTCCTCGACCATTGCCCACCCCTCGTCGCGCCGCTTGCGGTCTGCCTCTTCTGCGTCATACGACGGGCCGATCGGCTTGGTCGGCTCGCGGAATGCCGCATCTGCCGGATCGACCACCACGTGGGTCAGGATGCAGGCCACCTGGTCGCTGATCCCGCGCGAGCCGAGCTCGTTGAGCAGCGCGTTGCCGAGGATGTGCCCGATCCCGCCCTGGGAGTCGGCGACGCTCATGTCGAGCGAGAGGCGCGGAATCCCCGACGACTCCCCGATCAGCTCGGAGCGAAGCAGGATGAAGCCGACCTGCGGGCCATTGCCGTGGGTTACCACCACTCGCCAGCCGTCTGCCACCAGGGACGCGATGTGGCTCGCCGTCTCGGTCGCGTTGGCGAACTGCTCGGCAATGGACCCTTTCTGCCCGTCGAGAATCAGGGCGTTTCCGCCGATGGCGATCACCGCGCTGCGTTCCATCAGGCGGCCTCCGCAACGTCGAGCCGCGCCGCCAACCCGCGCAGCGCGTCGGCAAAGCAGCTCAATGGCGCGCGAGCAATCCCGGCGCCGATCTGCCCGACACCGGGCAGCTTGTGCGCAATGCCGGTGTTGATCACCGGCTGGACGCCGCTCTCGACCACGCGCCGTGCGTCGATTCCGGTCGGCGTGCCCGCGAAGCCCAGCGGGGGGAGGGCGAAGGTCGGGTTGCGCTCCAGCGTGATGCGGTACATCTCGCGCGTGAAGTTGAGGGCATCGGCAGCGCTGCCGCCCACGAAACGCACGATGGCCGGCGCCGCGGCCATGGCGAATCCGCCGATGCCGCAGGTTTCGGTGATCGCACTGTCGCCCAGGTCGGGGTTCGCGTCCTCGGGGCCATAGCCCGGGAAGTAGAGCCCATCGGGAACGCCCACCGGGGCGGTGAACCACTCATCGGCGGTCCCCGACAGGCGGATGCCGAACTCCACCCCGTTGCGACTCATGGCCGTCACCACGGTCGAGCCGGGGATGCCGTGCGCGGCATCGAGCGATGCCTTGCAGGCAGCCATCGACAGGTTCAGGAAGAAGTGGTCGTTACCGCGCAGAAAGTCGAGGGCCGCCGTCGCGTCGGCAGCGGTCGACGTGCGCACCAGCGTCGGCGCCAGGCTGCGCACCAACAGCGAGGTGGCCGCCACGTTTCGGTTATGTCCCTCGTCCCCCATCTGGAGCGCCTGGGCAGTGATGCTCTTCAGGTCGACCGGGCCGTTGGCCTCCAGCGTTCGGGCCAGGATGGGGCCGAGGCTGTCGCGGAACCATCGCAGGCGCTCGAGCACCGAATCATCGTAGGCCCCGAAGCGGAGCACCTTGCCCAGGCCCTCGTTGAGGGTGGCAAACGCTCGATTCCCGCTCGCCGTGTTCTCGACAACGACGACCGGCATCGACGGCGAGACGATCCCGGCCATCGGTCCAACCGCGCCGCGGTGATGGCAGGCATCGAACGCGATCTCGCCGCGCTCCGCCAGCTGCTCGGCTGCCTGAGCGTCGGCCGCCCAGCCCTCGAAGAGCGCCGCGCCGATGATGGCTCCCCGCATCGGGCCGCACATTCGGTCCCAGCTGATCGGCGGTCCCGAATGGAGGAGCATGCGGCCGGTCAGTCCAGGGATGGCCTCCTCGGCTGGCCGCACGTCGACCAGCAACGGGCTCGCGCCGAGAAGGCGATCGAGCGCGTCGCGGTTGGCCGCGGCCACCTGCCTGCCGACCGCATCGTCGGGATCGTCCTCGAGCCGCGCCTGGAGCATGCCGAGCTCGGGATCCGCTCCCGCCGGCGGGCGCCAGTCCAGGTTCAGCACGCTGGCGCCGGCGGCCACGATCGGATCGGCGAATCCGGCCAGCCCGATATTCAGTGCGGATATGCCGTTCCGCAGCATCAGGCCGGCACCTCCCGCATGGCGGCAGGCTGCACCATCAGGCCCGCCATCCGTGCCGCGCGAGCGTTGCTGGCGGCCAGGTGGACCCCGGCGTCGATGAGGATCTCCCGCTGGCCGGCGAGTCCCTGGGGATCGCCGGGCGTGCCGCATACGGCCGCGACGACTGCCAGCCGGCGTCCGCCCTCCGTGGCCGCCCGGCGTGCCGCGTCGATGGCCGGGATGAGCGCCCCTGCCGGATCGGGATGCGATGCGTAGCCGAGGACGATGTCGAGCAGGATCACGCTCACGGCGGGGTTCTGCCCGGCCTCCACGATCTTCTCGCTCCGCAGGCGGGGGTCGATCATGGGATGGGGCCGACCAACCGTGTACTCATCATCCCCGAGGTCGACGATCTGCTGATCGGCGGCCACCTCGGCGCCGAGCAGGTCCTTCAGCACGACCTTTGCCTCGCTCGCCAGGGACCCGCCGGAGAAGAGACCGGCGATCCGGCCCGGGCCCAGCGCGTCGTCTCCCTCCAGCAACCTCGCCTCGGGCTCATCGCCGTCGAGAGAGACCGGTTCGGCACCCAGGCTCAACCTGGCCGCCGTCCGTGCTGCCTCCTCGAACGTCGCTGCCGGGTGTGCTCCGGCGGCCCGGATCGGCTCAGCATCCCCGCCCAGGAAGTTGACAACCACCGGCTTCGACACCGCTGCGGCCGCGGCAAGCACCGTTGCGGCGACCGGGGCATCGGGCGGCTTGGAGATCAGCACGATGACATTCGTCCCGTCGTCCGCCGCGAGCCGTTCGAGGCCGGCGAGCATCATCAGACCGCCAATCTCCTCGTGAAGGTCGCGGCCGCCAACGCCGATCGCCTGCGAGACGCCGGCTCCGAAGGCATCCAGGAGACAGGTCACCTGCTGCAGGCCGGTCCCGCTGGCGCCGACAAGCCCAACGCCGCCGCGACGCACGACGTTGGCGAAGCCAAGCGGAACGCCGTCCAGGATCGCCGTTCCGCAGTCCGGACCCATGACCAGCAACCCCTTGCGCGCGCCGAGTCGCTTCAGGTCGATCTCGTCGTGAATCGACACGTTGTCGCTGAACAGGAAGACGTGCAGGCCGCGCTTCAGGGCTTTCAGGGCCTCGGCAGCGGCGTAGGGTCCAGGTGTCGAGATGAGCGCCAGGTTCGCTTCCGGCAGCTCGCCGAGCGCCTCGGCGATGGTGGTCGGCACGAAACGCCTGCCGTCGCCCGGAGACTCTTCACCAGCCCCACGCATGAGGGTGGCTGCTCGCTCGAAGGCTGCCTCGGCCGCCTCGTCGTCCTTCGCGGCGAGGGCAACCACCATGTCGTTCGGCCCCGCGGCCGGGTCGAGGCCCTTGCCCAGACCGGCATCGGTGACGATCGCGAGGTTGGCGGGGGTGCACATCACCAGCCCGGCGCGGATCACGCCAGGGAGGTGCTCGATCTCGGCTGCGATACGCATCAGCTCGACTGAGTCCCGATATGCGTTGCGGAAGACCCGCTGTCGGACGACGCTCATGCAGCCACTGTGCCGTCGTCGGCGCAGGCCAGCAGCCGGGGACGCAGCCATGGGGCGTCCGCCTGGATGCCGACAAGAAGGCCAACCATCATGTCCGCGCCAGACGAGGCGCCCCAAGCCAACGCACCGATGATGGCGATGCGCAGGTCCGGCTCGCGAGCCGTGAGGACCGCGAGCGCGGCACGCTGGAGCCGCTCGGAGAATTCCAACTGTCCCGCGTGAGCCAGGTAGGCCGCCGCGATGGAAGTGGTCATGCCCTCGGCGTCGCGCGCCACGCCGGCGGCGAACGATCCCGCCAGCGGATGGCGGGTCGCCGCCAGGCCGGCCGTGAGGCCGACGAGCAGGTCGTCGCCGGATGGCGTTGCGCCGGGGCCCAAGCCGATCAACGGATACGCGGCGCCCAGGGCGCGCTGAGGGCTCCGCTGGCGGAGGCCCTCCGTCACGCCAGCCAGACAGAGTGCCGCCGCTCGCCCAAGCGACCAGTCCAATCCGCGGTGCCTGGTCGGCGGCGAGGCGGATCGCCCGACGCCCACGGCTGACCCGCATTGCCAGCGTCAGGCCGGCGACCGCAGGCATCGCCGGCGACCACCTCGTGGCGCCTGAGAAGCGGACCTCCAGCGAGGCCTCGGGCATTCGCAGGGCGTAGCCATCGCCCAGGACTGGCGTCCCAGCGGCCACGTCGACTCGGTCCAGGGGCGTTGTGGAATCAACCAGGATCCCGTTCGGGAGCCCGCCCATCGACTCATGAGCGATCGTCAGCAGGCGCCCCCGCCAGCGGATGTTGATGGCCGACCGATGGACGCCCTCGACGATCCCCTCACCACCGGGAACGAGCAGATCTGCCTCGATCGCCTTGCTGATCCGAGTGGCCGCGAATCGGCGCGTTGGCAGGGCGCCGGCCGCGGTCTGGGTCGTTTGGCTCCGGACCTTCATCGGGTGCCAATGCTAGGGTCACGGCGATCACGCGTCATTGGCAATTCCTGCCACTCAGGGGCCCGCAGCGTGTGAGACCATGACAGGCAATGGCCGACTCGCTCAGCCTCAGGCAGGCACTCGAGCTCCCGCCACTCCAGAACGCCCGCGTGCTCGCCGGCGGAGCGGGGCTCGACCGGCGCGTCAGCAACGTGAATGTCATGGAAGTGCCGGACATCCTGCCCTGGGTGCGGCCCGAGGAGCTGCTCCTCACCACCGCCTACCCGTTGCGGGACGACCGGGCCGCCCTCGATGCGCTGGTCCCCGAGCTGGCGGCCAAAGGGCTGGCGGGCATCGCGGTGAAGCCGGATCGCTACCTCGAAGAGATCCCTCAAACCATGCTCAGCGCCGCCGACGCATGCGGCTTTCCGTTGATCGAGCTGCCGCCCGAGAGCAGCTTCAACGAGATCATCAGCGCTGTGTTGACCGTGATCCTCAACGAGCAATCGCTGCGGCTGCAGCGCGCCGCCGAGATTCACGATCGATTCACCGGCATCGTGCTGGGTGGCGGTGGGCTGCGAGAGATCGCGTTGACCCTCGCCGAGCTGATCGCGCGCCGGGTGCTGATCG
>VBJX01000194.1 GCA_005879775.1 Chloroflexota bacterium | reverse complement strand
GACTGTGGTGCTTCTCAATCAGGCGGAGGCGCCGGAGCCCGTCAGCCTCAACCTCCCCTCCCACTCCCCGCGCGCATCGCGCTGCACGATCGAGACCTCGAGCGACGGGAGCCTCTGGCAGACCCAGGCGCTCACCCCGTCGGGAAACAGGCTGAGCTTCACCGTCCCCGGCTACGGCGTGGTCACGGTGCACGCCTCCGCGCCCAGGAGTGGGCGCTGATCCGCGTCGCCTCCCCCATGGACGACCCGCGCTTTCGCAGGAGCGGCTGGTCACGGCGAAACTTCCTCGAGACGGTCGGCGCGGGCGTCCCCACCCTCCGGCTGATGCTCGAGGGTGCGAACCCGGCGGCGCAGCCGCAGGGACGGGGGTTCAGCCGGGAGAAGTTCGTCCCCATCGACCTGGCCGGCCATTTCAATTCGTCCCCGGCCGACTTCGGGCCCCAGGAACGGGCCCAATGGCTGGGCGGCGACTCCGCGCGCGACAGCCTCCTCCGCACGCCGGCCGGCGAGCATGACTTCTACGGTCTTCCCTTCCGGCTCGGGCCCGACGGCACCGAGACCAAGCGCTGGCTCGCCTGGACGGCCAGCCGGGTGGAGATCCGCCTCCAGGAACGCGCGGGCTTCCTGTGCCTCGCCGGCTTCTGCGACTGGGACAAGAACGAGAGGCCGGAGCCAGGGGACGACGTCGCCGAGCAGGTCGGCCAACTGCTGGCCGAGGCCACCCTCGTGTACGAGGACGGCAGCTCGCGAAGCCTGGCCATCCGCCGCCGATTCGAGGTCGGCGCGCCCTCCTACCCCTGGGGTCACCTGAGCTTCGCCTCCCGGCCTCACCGGAGGGATGCTCCACGCCGGCTCACCGACCCCCTCACGAGCGGGACGGATTGGGGCGAGCTCCAGACGGCGGTCGCCGACAACGCCTACGGTGGGGGTCCGCTGGGAACACTGTGGGTCTCGGCGCTGCGCAACCCCGAGCCGGAGAAGACAGTGCGGGAGCTGCGGATCGAGGCCCGGGCCGAAGCCGTCTTCTTCCTGTGTGGGCTGACCCTGTTCCGCGGCCGGGAGAGCCCCCTGCGCTACGAGCGCCTCCGCCTCTACCGGATCACCCTTCCGGAGGCCGCGGCGGAGGAGGTGGGCCGATTCACCGCGGACGTCGACCTCGGCATCGTGGCCCGGACCTGGGTACCCCGCCGGTTCGAGCCGGAGGCCTGGCTCCGGGCGCCCGAAGCGGGACTGGGCGAGCGCTCCGAGCCGATCGCGGGCGGCCGTCACCTTTACGCGGAGGTCACGGCCAGCCCGGAAGCCACGCTGGTCCTCGCCGACACGAAGACCGGGCGACGGTACGCGTTCGAGCTGGGCCGAGTGGTGCCAGGAGAGGAGCTGGAAGGGCAGCCCGCGGGGGCGCGTGTCGAGGTCCTGGAGCGGGAGAAGGCCTGGGTGCAGGGGAGGGTCCTGGATGCGGCGACCCGGCAGCCGACGCCCGTGCGCCTGGCCTTCCGGTCGAAGGAGGGCCGCTACATCCCCCCGTACGGTCACCGCACGGAGATCAACGACTCCTGGTTCGAGGACTACGGGGCGGACGTGAAGCTGATGGACTCGTCCTTCGCCTACGTGGACGGCACGTTCCAGGTCGAGCTGCCGGCGGGCGAGGTGTACGTGGAGATCACGAAGGGGTTCGAGTACGCGCCGGTGCGGCGCAAGCTCGAGATCGAACCGGGCCGGCGCGAGCTGACCCTGGAGGTGTCGCGCCTGACCGACCTGCGTGCGCGGGGCTGGGTGACGGCCGACACCCAGGCCGAAGGCTTGAACCTGATCAGCCTGCTGGCCGCGCAGTGGGGCGACCTCTTCACCAACGTCGGCGATCTTGCCCACGGGCCGATCGTCTCCCGCGACGGGGAGACGATCGTGCAGGTCAGCACGGAGAACCGGCAGCACATCCTCGGCCACCTGGGCCTGGTCGGCGGGCAGGGAGCGCCCGTCTTCCCGATGTCGGCCAGCGGGCCGTCGGAGAGCTACCTCGGCGATCCCCTCCGGACGAGCCTCGCGGACTGGGCCGACGCGCAGCGGAAGCGCGGGGGCCTCGTGGTGGCCGTCCATTTCCCCTATCCCACGGCGGAGCTCGCGGCCGACGTGGCGCTGGGCAAGATCGACGCGGTCGAGCTCTACCCCCACGGCGAGCACTTCAACACCCTCCGGTTCCTCGACTGGTACCGCTACCTGAACTGCGGGTACCGCCTCCCCGCGGTGGGGGGCACGGACAAGATGGGGGCCTACATGGCGGTCGGTGCCAACCGCACGTATGCCTACCTCGGCCAGGCCGAGTTCAACTTCGCGAACTGGGCCGAGGCGGTCCGCAAGGGAAACACGTTCATGACCACGGGGCCCCTCGTGCTGTTCCAGGCGGACGGCCACCCGCCGGGCGACGAGATCACGCTCGGCGCCGGCGGGGGGACGGTGGAGGCCCGCGTGGAGGCGAAGAGCTTCGTCCCCTTCCACCGGCTGGAGGTCGTCCTGAACGGCAAGGTGGTGGCCTCACGCGAGGACGCGGCGGGGACGCGGGAGATGATCCTCGCCGAGAAAGTGCGAGTGCCCGGGCCCGGCTGGCTCGCCGCCCGCTGTGCTTCGAAGCTGGGGCCGACGACCGCCTGGAGCCTGGGCATCCAGGCCCACACCTCCCCCGTCTATCTGCGCGTGCCCGGGCAGGAGCTGTTCTCGGCCCCCGCCGTGGCCTACATGCTGACCCTCATCGAGGGCGCCGAGACCTGGGCGGAGGGCCTGGCCACGCGCCCCGACGCCGAGAGCCTCGCGCGCGTGCGCAAGGTCTTCGCGGAGGCGCGGGAAAGGCTGCACCGTCGCCTCCACGAGCACGGGATCGCGCACTAGTTGGTTCTATCGGCCAGCGATCTGGGGACCCAGGATGCTCGTGAAGAGCGATATCAGGGACGCGTTCTTCCCAGCGTAGAGCACGATCAGGCGTCCGGACCGGTAGTAGTGCGGATCCAGGACCCACTCGGTAGTGACCTCCAACTCGATGCCGGGCTCGGTCGCGCTACCCGGCGCGTTCGTTCGGAACGAACCGCCGTCGGGTGAGATCCCGCTCGCGTCCGCGCTGGCCAGGCCCTCGCTGCTGTACTCACGGACGTCGATGGTCTCGCCGTCTACGAAGTACTTTACGGCGCGGGTCCGCAGGTAGGGATATGTCGACCGCGGCACCACTTCGGACAGGGCAACCCTGGCTCCTCGCTGTTGCAGGGTGGTGACGAAGGCCCTGGTCTCGGGCCCGGGGAAGTCCGCCGGGATCTCCACCAGGGTCGTCGCACGATCCCTGGAATTCCCACAGGCCTGGGCGCAGAAGAAAGCAAGAAGGATGGCCCCACCGTTGAGCGAGCGTCTCACCATCTCGATCCTCCCCGCCCCTCTCGAAGCCATATCAGCCGAACCACTCACAATCTAGGCCGCGCGGGACTCACGGCAATCAGGGCGT
>VBJX01000056.1 GCA_005879775.1 Chloroflexota bacterium | reverse complement strand
TCGAAGACGCGCTTCCGCGCTCCGGCGTGGAGGGTGTATCGGCCTGCGCTGACGTCGACTCCCACCTGGTCGAAGCGTGCCGGCGTCATCTGGCTGGCGATGGCGCGCTTCCAGATCAGCTCGTAGAGGCGCAGCTCATCGGCCTTGAGGTGGCCGCGCAGCGAATCGGGTGTGCGTGCGAAGCTTGACGGCCGGATCGCCTCGTGGGCCTCCTGTGCACCGCGGCTCCGGTTGCGGAAGGCGTTCGGCTTGTCGGGCACGAAGTCGGCGCCGAACCGCTCGCCGATGGTGCGCCGCGCCTCGGCCACCGCGCTCGCGGCGATCGAGAGCGAATCGGTGCGCATATAGCTGATCAGGCCGACCTGCCCCTCGGGAAGTGCGACGCCCTCGTAGAGCGACTGGGCCACGCTCATCGTGCGCCGTGCGCCAAATCCCAGCTTGCGCGACGCTTCCTGCTGCAGGGTGCTGGTGCTGAACGGCGGCGGGGCGCTCTTCTTCTGCTGGGTGCGGCTGACGGATGTTCCTCGGAGCCGATGCGCGCCTTCTTGCCGTCGACCTTCGTCAGCTCGGCGAGGAAGCTGCGCGGCTCGCCCTGGCGGGCGAGCTCGGCGGTCAGGGTCCAGTACTCCTCTGCCTTGAAGGCCTCGATCTCGCGCTCGCGCTCCACGACCAGGCGCACGGCCACGCTCTGTACCCGGCCGGCGGAGAGCCCACGGCGGATCTTGCTGCTGACCAGGGGGCTGAGCTTGTAGCCAACCAGCCGATCGATCACGCGGCGCGCCTGCTGGGCGTTGACCAGGTCCAGGTTCAGGCTGCGGGGATGGGCGAAGGCCGCCTCGATGGCCTGCTTGGTGATCTCGCTGAAGGTGACGCGCTTGACGTGGTCGGGCGGCAGCTTGGCGTACTCGCTGATGTGCCAGGCGATCGATTCGCCCTCGCGGTCGAGGTCGGTCGCCAGCCAGACCGTATCGGCCTTGCGGGCCTGGTCAGCGAGCCGCTCGAGCTCCCGCTTGCGTTCCTTGAGGGGCTCGTAGCGGGGAGCGAAGTCGTGCTCCACGTCGACGCCCAGGGTCCGCAACCACGCTGAAGCCGTCCCCCAGGTACCGTTCGATGGTCTTGGCCTTGGCGGGAGATTCGACGATCACCAGATCGCCATGGGAACGCTTCTTGGGGGGCATCGGTCAGGGAGTGTAGCATCCGACTTCCGGCGTCCCGGACCGGGCGATCAGTCGGTGAAGTCCCAGACGATGATGATGTGCGACCCGCTCTGGGCGATGCCGATCCCCACCTTGTGGTAGTGCGTGCCCAGGATGTTGCCGATGTGGTTGGCGTATCCGGGGTACGGCTCGGACATGAAATAGGCGTGGCACTTGTCCAGCACGGTGATCGGGTTGGTGTAGCCGGAATAGGTGCACTCGTTCTCGCCGGACCAGCCGAAGCTGATCCCCGCCGCGCGCAGCCGATCCTGCGTGGTCGAGCCGTTCAGCCCGGTGTGGCTGAAGTAGCCGTTCTGCAGCTGGTCCCAGGCATGAGCCGATGCAACCGCGGCGATCGCCGAGCTGTAGGCCAGGGGTGCCAGCCCGTACTGGGAGCGCGAGGCGTTGATCTGGCTGAGCGCGTAGCTGATCGCGTCCGATGACGCCGGCGGATGCGGGAGCGGCGGCCGGGCGACATAGACCGCGACCACAGGCGCCTTGGTGGTGAAGGTCCACAGGGCGGTGAGCGGGTTGCCATCGGCGTCGGACGATCCGGTTGTCAGGCTCACCGTGAAATGGTGACCGGCGGCGAACGGGGCCGTGGGCGTAAAGCCCAGCTTCGTGGCGGTGGCGTTCCAGGCGGTGATGCCGCTGACCGCCCTGCCGCTGGTCGCATCGGTCACCTTGAGCGCCGCGTTGACCGCCGCGGCGTTCATCGGCTCGCTGAACCAGACCGCCGCCGAGCGGTCCGTGACATTCAGGGCGCCCTTGCCCGGGGTCACCTTGACGACCTGCGCGCCCGGTCGCGTGGTGAACGAGAACGAGGTGTCGCCACCGAGCACGTTCCCCGCCGCATCGTGCACACCGGCCAGAGAGACCGCGTAGCGCACGTTCGGGATGAGCCGCCTGTGCGGGTGGAAGGTGACGGTCAGGCCGTTCCAGGCGAACGTGCCCGGGGTCGCGGGGGTCAGGCTGAAGCCACGCTCGACGTCGAGACGGTTCATGGCCGCGCCGAAGGTGATGCTGACCGTTGTGCCGGCGCTGATGTCGCCGGCCACGTCGGGGGGCGGGAGCGCGGCATCGGCCGCCGTATCCACGACCGGTGTCTTCGCCACCGCGCTGTCGGGCCGTGGGTCGGTGTCGATCCCGGCCAGGCGGAGGCGGAAGTCGGTGATGCGCGGCGCGGTCTGGGTGGTGAAGCTGAACTGCACCGGCCACTCGAGCGCCCAGCCATCGGCTCGGCGTGCGGCAGTCCCGACCACCACCAGGTAGCGCTGGTCCGTCCGCCACAGCCGGCTGGCGGCAAGGTGGAGGTACCGACCATCGGCGCTCCAGGCCAGGCTGAGCGGCTGGGAGGGGCGCAGGCTCAAGGCGCTCTCCACCGAGGCACGGTTCATCGCCGACCCGAAATCGAGGGTCACCGCGTCCCGCGTGAGGACACCGACTCCCACGTTCTGGGGCAGGATCGAGGCCGGTGCGGGCTTGGCTGATGCGAGTCCGGCCTGTGCGGCGCCACTCGTCGAAACGGCGACCGCGATGGAGAGGGCAAGGCCGGCAACCACGATCCGGGTCAAGACCCGGTGGCGGCGCAGCTGCCAGCTGAACCACGCGAACGGGACGCGGGATGCCGCGCCGACGCTGCGAATCGAAACCAATAGACAAAGCTCCTGTCACGGGGCCGACCGACGGGCCTCACACGGCCATCGGCTGCCAGGTGGCATGCGGATCATAGGCACTTATCCACCGTCAAGTCCACCGGACCGCCCAATCCGGCGCGCTGCCAGGGTCGCGTGGAAGGTCGCGCCACCGTACGATTCGACCAGTCCGCGGGCCTCGAGCAGCGTCAGCGCGCTGGCCAGGGGACCCGTTGCCAGCCGTGTCCGACCCATCAGCTCCTCGATCGAAGCGGGTCGTCGCAACAGGTTGCCGAGGACGAGCGCCTCCGCCTCCGACAGGTTGAGGACGCTCGCCTGGCGCTCTCCGGGAGCAGCGCCGATTCGCTGCAGCAGGGCCGCCGCCGAGGTGACCAACGTCGCCATCTGATCGGCGATGAGCCGGTTGCAGCCGCGCGAGGCGACGGCATCAATCGGTCCGGGCACGGCGAAGAGCTCCTTTCCGTAGTCGATTGCCGCGGCGGCGGTGAGCAGCGCACCCGAGCGATCCGGGGCTTCGACCACCACGACCGCCCTGGCCAGGCCCGCGATGATCCGGTTGCGCCGCGCGAAGTCCGGACGTCCCGGCGCGTGCCCCGGCGCGAGCTCCGACACGAGGGCGCCGCCGGTCGACACGATCCGTCGTGCCAGCTCCCGGTGGCGCGGAGGGTAGATCCGATCCAGTGGCGACGGAAGGACCGCCACCGTCCTGCCGCCCGCCTCGATGGCTGCAGTGTGTGCCTCGCCGTCGATTCCCATCGCCAGCCCGCTGACGACCGTCACCCCGGCACGTCCCAGCTCGTCGGCGATCTCGGCCGCCGCGCTCCGCCCATAGCCCGTCGCCCGGCGCGTCCCGACCACCGCTACGGCTGGGCCGACCAGGGCCTCGGCATCGCCCGATACGAACAGGACCGGCGGTCGCGGGTCGACGGTGGCCAGGGCGGGCGGGTAGCCGGGCTCAAGCGCGGTAACGATCCGGCCGCCGGCCCGCTCGGTGGTTGCCTCGACCGGCGAGGCGATGGCGTCGACGGAGGTGAGGGAAAGGCGCTGCAGACCCGATGCGGTGTCCGCCGCCAGCCGGGGCAGCTCGCCGAGGAGCTCCGGACCGGCGCTCCACGCCGCGCGGGCGCTGCCGTAGCGCAGGAGCAGGCGGGCGAACCCGACCGGTCCCAGACCGGGCACCAGCGAGAGGGCGATCCAGAAGGGACGCTCGTCGACCGCGTCGAGGCCGGACAGGTCCAGGTTCGCCCAGCCGGCCCGCTCGCGAGCCAGGGAAAGGAGCTGCGCTGGCTCCGTCCGCGGCCCGGCCCTGCCGCCCACGCCGACCTCGTTCCCGATCGGCCCGGCCGCGCCCACCCCGATCATCGCGACGCCACCTCAGCCCTGTAGCGCAGGGCCTCGTCGAGGTGCTCCCGCCCTACCGAGGTGCTCCCCGCCAGATCTGCGATGGTGCGCGCCACCCGCGCGGTGCGATGCAGCCGGCGCGGCGACAGATTGAAGCGCCGGCCACGCTGGGCGAGGAGGCCCATGACGGCCGGGCCGAAGCCGTTCCGGTCGGCGAGCTCGCGAGGCGGCAGCTCCCCGTTGGCAATCCCCTGCCGCTCGCGTTGGCGGTGCCAGGCGGCTGCCACGCGATGCGAGACCGCGCTCGATGGCTCCACGCCGTCGGTGTCGACGCGGGCCACCGGCGCATCCATCGTGACCCACAGGTCGATCCGGTCGCGGAGCGGGCCGGAGAGGCGCGACGCGTAGCGACGCGCCGTCCCCTCCTCGCAGGTGCAGGCCCGCGTCCGTGCCCCGAGCCAGCCGCAGGGACACGGGTTGAAGGCCGAGAGAAGGGCGAAGCTGGCGGGCATGGTGAGGGCCCCCTCGACCCGCCCGATCGTCACCGTCCCGGCCTCGAGCGGCTGGCGGAGCGCGTCGAGCGCATCGGCGCGGAACTGGAGCATCTCGTCGAGGAGGAGCACGCCACGGTGCGCGAGCGACGCCTCGCCGGGGCGCACCCGGGGCCCGCCGCCGACCAGGGCCTGGGTCGAGATGGTGTGGTGCGGGGCCCGGAACGGACGCGCGCGGAGCAGCGGAGCACGCCGGTCGAGGAGCCCGGCCACGGAATAGATGCGGCTCACCTCGACCGCCTCCTCGTCGTCCAGCGGCGGAAGGAGCGCCGCCGCACAGCGCAGGAGGAGCGTCTTGCCGATTCCCGGCGGTCCGCTCAGCACCAGGTTGTGACGCCCGGCGATCGCGATCTCGAGGGCGCGGCGTCCAAGTGGCTGGCCATGGACCTCGGCCAGATCCGGCGCATCGACCCGCATGGGCGCCGCAGGCAGCGGCGTGGGGGCGATCGCCGGCAGCTTCCTGACGCCCGTCAGGTGGGCAACTGCCTCGCCGAGCGAGGCGGCGCCGTGCACCTCGAGCCCGGCCACCGCCGCAGCCTCGGCGGTCGCCCCGCTGCCGACCAGCAGGCCCGGAACGCCTGCGGCTCGCGCGGCGGCGCCGAGGGCCATGGTGCCCGCCACCGGGCGAATGGCACCATCGAGGGCCAGCTCCCCGACCAGCGCTGTGTCCGCCAGCCGCTCGACCGAGCGCAGCTGTCCGGACGCCGCCAGGATGCCGACCGCGATCGCCAGGTCGTAGCCGGTTCCGTCCTTCGGCAGGTCCGCCGGAGAGAGGTTGACCGTGATTCGCCGCGCCGGGAGCTCGAAGCCGCTGTTGCGGATGGCGCTGCGGACGCGCTCCCGCGCCTCCTGCACCTGGCTGCCGGCGAGCCCCACGATCGTCAGCGCCGGCAGGCCGAAGGCGACGTCCACCTCGACTCGTACCGCGACCCCTTCGACCCCGACGATCGACGCGCTCAGCGTTTCGGCCAGCACCACCGCTCCGTCCGGGAGGCGTATCGGCTTCGTCGTTTCGTTCCGTCAAGGACGAATGAAACGAAAGGCGCCGGCCGCGCACCTGCTCGCCTCCCAACTTCCGGCGGCGACCGGCAGAGCGAGGCTAGGGAGCGAACCTTATCGGAGCGTTAGGCGAGCCTTATCGCGAGGCTTCGGCATCAGGCGCGAGCGAGCTGAACCGCCTCCACCGTCTGGCGGTCCAGGATGCGGGCGAACTCGGTGACGCTCTTGCTCAAGGGCGCATCGGGCCGGCTGAACATGAACGGCTCGCCCGAGTTGAGCGCGCTGATCGCACCCCGGTACTCGTTGATCACCTGGTAGTCGACCTTGCGGCCCAGGGCCGATTCGGCATTGGCCACGTTGATGCCGGTGTAGGCGGTCGATCGGTTCAGGACCAGCTGCACCTTCGCCTTCTCGTAGCCGAGGCTGTCCATCGTCTCCAGCACCAGGCGCACGTTCTTCAGGCACGAAAGGTCGGCGGTCATCACCACGAAGATGATGTCGGCCTCGTCGAAGAGCTGCAGGTTGAAGTCGTCGATCGTCTTCGACATGTCGACCAGGGTGTAGTCGAAGAGGCGGCGGAAGAGCCCCAGCATGTCCGACATGGTCGCCGGCGTTTGGCGTTGCTTCTCCACCACGATGTCCGCGGCCGCCGGCGTGGGCGGTGCCAGGAGCAGGTCGATCCCCGAGTGGTGCCTGACCAGTAGCTTGCGCAGCAAGTCCATGTCCAGATCGGGCTCGGTGATCGCCTGGACGATCGAGGCGGTGTCGAGCCCCAGGTCCAGGAAGACCCGCATGTCGCCGAACTGCAGGTTGGCGTCGATCAGCGCGGTCCGCCGCTTCAGCAGCGTGGTCAGCGCGATCGCAGCATTGATGGCGATGGTGGTGTTCCCCACGCCGCCCTTGGCCGGGTAGAAGAGGCAGAGGCGGCCCAGGGTGGTGGCATCGGCTCCGGGCTTGGCCAGCGCCGCACCGCTGCGCGCCAGGAGTGCCTTGATGCGCGCCATCAGCTCGAGCGGGTTGAAGGGCTTGACGATGTCGTCGTCCGCGCCGGCGCGCAGCCCCTTGACACGCTGCTCCACGGAGGCCTCAGCGCTGAGCATGATGATCGGCACCCGACGCCCCTTCTCGGCGGCGCGGATCTGCTGGGTGGCGAGGTAGCCGTCCAGGCGTGGCATGGCCACGTCCATCAGGATCAGGTCCGGGCGCGCCTCGGCCGCCATCTGCACGCCCGCCGCTCCATTGGACGCGACGAGGACCTCGTACCCCTCCTGCTTGAGGGCGAATACGAGGACGCGCTGGATGTTGAGGTCGTCATCGACGACCAGGACCCTGGTGGCTGCCATTCCGCGGCGCGATTATACGGGCGGCGACTTTTAGCCTTTGCCGCCTGTCTCCCGCGCGACCCGCATGGCGTCGGCCACAGGGCGGGTCAGCTCGGCCAGCTCCATCGGCAGGATCCACTTGGTCGACTCGCCAGCGCCCAGCACCTTGATCGCCTCGAGGTACTGGAGGGCCATCGTCTTGTTGTCGACCCCCTTGGCTGCGGAGAAGATCGTCTTGAGCGCATTGCTGAAGCCCTCGGCGCGCAGGACCTGGGCCTGGCGCTCGCCCTCTGCCCGCAGGATGGCGCTCTGCTTGTCGCCCTCGGCCACGTTGATCGTCGCCTGGCGCGTCCCCTCGGACTCGGTGATCACCGCGCGGCGGTTGCGCTCGGCGCTCATCTGGCGATTCATCGCCTCCTGGATGTCGCGCGGCGGTACGATCTCGCGGATCTCGACGTTGGTGATCTTCACGCCCCAGCGATGGGTCACCTCGTCGAGCTTGGTGCGCAGGACGTTGTTGATCTCCTCGCGCTTGGCAAGCACGTCGTCGAGCGGGATGTCGCCGATGACGGCGCGCAGCGTGGTCGCCGCCAGCGCCTGCGAGGCTCCGGTGAAGTCGACCACCGCGTTCACCGTCTCGACCGGATCGAAGACCTTGGAGTAGACGAGGAAGTCGATGCTGATCGGCGCGTTGTCCTTCGTGATGCAGGTCTGCTGCGGCACCTCCAGGAAGCGCTCGCGCAGGTCGACCTTGACCGCCTGCTGCACGAACGGGATGAGGAGCACGAGGCCCGGCCCCCGCCCACCCTGCATGCGCCCCAGGAAGAAGACCACCAGGCGCTCGTACTCGCGCACGATGTGAACGATGTTGGCCAGCAGCACCAGCAGGATGGCCAGCCCAACCAGCAGGATGACAAGACCGATCAGGTCTTCAGGCATCTGTCTCTTCCCTCTCCCAGCGGCGCCCGAGGGCCGGCGACGCCGGCGCGACGATCAGCTTCGGCCAGCATAGGCGCTGCGCTGGTCGAAGACCACCTTGACCGATGCGTGCCGGCCCCGCCCCAG
>VBJX01000055.1 GCA_005879775.1 Chloroflexota bacterium | reverse complement strand
GCTCGTACAGGGTCAGCGGCCAGAGCCTGACTCCCAGCCAGAAGAGGTTGATCGCGGCGCCGAGCACGATCGACGCGCCGAGAACGGCCATCCCCCAGAACGCTCGACGCGGGGCCGGCCGCAGCGCCAGTACCAGCCCGACCACGGCCAAGGGCTCGAGCACGCCGTGCAGCGTCACGTTCAGCGCTTCGCTGTTCCATGGAGCCACGACCGTCGAGGCGATCGCCAGGCCGGCGGCAACGGCGAGCGCCCACCAGCTGCCCCGCCCGGCGGCGGGCGACGACTCGGGCTCGACGCTTCCCCGCCGCCAGGCCAAGCCCACCCCGAGGGCCAGAGCCAGCACGAGCAGGGTCGATGGGATGAGCTGGACCGGTCCAAGCCAGAGCTGGGCTCGGGCCAGGTTGATGAGCGGCATGCTGCCGAACCAGGCGAGGAGCCCCCACCACGGACGTTGCACCTCCAGGACGGCGACCACGGCCACCGCGGAGGCTGCGACGATGGCCACGGCGTAGCCGAGAGCCGCCGGCTGCTCGGCCGGCCGGTACTGGCCAAGGAGCACCAGCGCGGCAGCAGCCGCGGCCAAAGGGACGGCCGGCAGCGCCGATCTGAGTCGCTCAGCCATCGGTCTGCCACCTGCTCCCCAGGAGTGATGTGAGGGCCTCCTGCGCCCGATCCTCCCAGGTCATCCGCGGGTCGCAGGCAAGAGCACGAGCACTCTGCGCGAGCCGGGTGGCCAGCCGATCATCACCCAGCACGCGAAGTAGCCCGCCGGCAATTGCCGACGGAGCGTCATCCACCAGAAGGCCGGCCTCGCCTGGCCCCAGCACGGCGTGTGTCTCACGGGTGTCGGTGGCCACGATCGGCTTGCCGAAGGCGAGGAAGTCGGTGAGCCGGACCGGGCGCGCGAGGTCGGTATAGGCGTTGATCGGCAGGGGGATGACGCAGACCCGGACGGGCCGCAGCGCTTCGGCCAGCTCGTCGCGATCTGCCGTGAGGAGCTCGACCCAGCTGGGCAGGGCGCCGTCCCGCTGACTGGCCGGCCCGATTGCCAGCAGCCGCACGTCGGGCCTCTCGCTGCGCACGAGTGTCATCGCGTCGAGCAGCCGGTCGAAGCCGATGGCATCGCTTCGCGCACCGACATAGGCCACCAGTGGCCTGTCGCCCACGCCGAGGTCGGGCGAGGTGGGATCCGTACCCGGCGGCAGAAGCACGGCAGCACGAAGGCGCAGCAGATCCGCAAGCCCCTGGGACGGCGCAAAGCGGACACTCGACAGCCGCCGAAGGGCAGCGGTCGTGATGCGCCAGGCCGCGTCGCTCAGCCAGGCGCGCGGGCCGCGCCTGGCGTAGATGCCGCGGAAGAGCTGGTACGCGTCGCGGAAGAAGATGCCGACCGGGCGAGCCGCCGAGCGGACCATGGCGAGCACCGCCAGGTCCCAGGGCATGGCTGCCGTCGTGGCCGTCTCGACATATGCCGCATCGACACGCCATGGTCCGGCGCGCAGAAGAAACGCGATGGCGGGTCCCAGTCGTTGGCGCGGGCTCCCGCCGATGAGGACCAGATCGGCGTGGCGTGCCATGGCCGCCTGGAGCATGCGAATTCGTACCCTGGGCGCGTTGCTTGGCTTCGATGAGTCGTACATGGCATAGAAGAGGACTCGCGGGCGCGGCCCGCCGGTGGTCGACAGGCTGCCACGCGTCAAGCGACCCACCTCACGGCGCGTTGGGGCATCGCGTACGAGTATGCCGGATGGGTCTGAAGGGGCGCGACCCGCGGGCCCACCGGATCGGCGGCGCCATATCATGGCCTGCGCGTTCACAACGGAGACCCCTCAATATGCTGGCCGCCGTCACCGGAGCCGAGGGCTTCATCGGTTCACACCTTGTCGAGGCGCTCGTGGCGCGTGGCGCTCGGGTGCGCGCGATGGTGCTCTACAACTCGTTCAACTCGTGGGGCTGGCTCGAAACGCTGCCGAGCACGGTGTTGGACGAAGTCGAGGTCGTCCTCTCCGACGTGCGGGACGCATCTGCGGTGCTCGAGTTCCTGCGAGGAGCCGATGTCGTCTATCACCTGGCGGCTCTCATCGCGATTCCGTACTCGTACCGGGCGCCCTCCTCGTACCTGGAGACGAACGCTCGCGGCACGCTCAACGTGCTGGAGGCTGCCCGCCAGCTGGAGACGCCGCGGGTCGTGCACACCTCGACCAGCGAGGTGTACGGCACGGCACGCCAGGTACCGATTGACGAACGACACCCACTCCAGGCCCAGTCGCCCTATGCCGCCTCGAAGATCGCGGGTGACAAGCTGGTCGAGAGCTTCCATCTGAGCTTCGGCCTGCCGGTGGTCACCCTGAGGCCCTTCAACACGTTCGGGCCGCGCCAGTCGGCGCGAGCGGTCATCCCCACCATCATCAGCCAGATCGCCGCGGGGAAGCCGAGCGTGCACCTGGGCGCCACCGCGCCGACGCGTGATTTCACGTTCGTGAGTGACACGGCTGCCGCCTACCTGGCGGTGGCGACCGCCGGGTCGGAAGCCGTTGTCGGCCGCACGCTGAACGCCGGCACCGGGACCGAGATCTCGATCGGCGCGGTCGCCACTCTGATCGGACAGCTGATGGACCGCACGATCGAGGTGGTCCAAGATCCCGAGCGGCTTCGCCCCGACGCGTCCGAGGTGATGCGCCTGGTGAGCGACAGCTCCCAGCTGCGTGCGCTGACCGGCTGGCAACCGGAGCATTCGTTCGAGGACGGGCTGCGCGACACCATCCGCTGGTTCACGGACCCCGAGAACCTGGCGCGCTACAAAGTCGACCTCTTCACCCTGTGATGGGAGGTGACGACCGGCGCCACGCGGTCATCCTTGCCGGCGGCAAGGGAACCCGCCTCCGCCCATTCACGACCACCCTGCCCAAGCCGCTCGTCCCGATCGGTGGAGAGAGCCCGATCCTCGAGATCGTGCTGCGACAGCTGAGCCATCACGGCTTCCAGTCGGCGACCCTGGCCATCGGGCACATGGGCGAGATCATCCACGCCTATGTCGGCGACGGCGGCCGTTGGGGCCTGAAGGTCGACTACACGATCGAGGAAGAGCCTCTCGGAACGATGGGTCCCGTCATTGCCGTGCTCGAGCGCCTGCCGGAGCACTTCCTCGTCATGAACGGCGACATCCTGACCGATCTGGACTACGGCACGCTCCTGGACGCGGAGAGCGCCTCCAACGCACCGATCACGGTCGCCACCTATCACCGCGACGTGCACGTCGACTTCGGGGTCCTGGAGCTCGAGGGTAACCAGATCGTGAGCTTCACCGAAAAGCCGATGCTCGAATATCGAGTCAGCATGGGCGTCTACGCCCTTGCGCGGACCACGCTGGGCCGCTACACGGCGGGCGAGGCGCTGGGCTTCGATGAGCTGATGCTCGACCTCCTTGCGCGCGGGGAGTCTCCAGTCTCATATCCCTTCGACGGCTACTGGCTGGACATCGGCCGTCCGGAGGACTACGACCGCGCGAACGCCGACTGGCCGGACACTCGGCAGATCCTCCTCCCACCGGGCTGAGGCAATGCGCGTCCTGCTGCTGGGTGCCTCCGGATTCCTGGGCAGGCACGTGGACGAGGCGCTCACTGCCGGTCCAGAGTTCGAGGTCGTGCGTCAGGTGCACCGAGCCGCCGGGGATCACGGCGCGATCTCGCTGGACCTGGTGGAAGCTGGCGACAGCCTCGCGTCGCTCATCGCCGACACGGCTCCGGACGCAGTGGTCAACTGCGTGGGCACAACCGAGGACAGGACGCAGCTCGAGGCACTGAACGTTCGGTTGGTCGCCAACCTGGTGGAGGTGCTGCGGACCGTGACACCGCGGATTCGTCTCGTGCACCTCGGCTCCGCGG
The DNA here is from genome assembly GCA_005879775.1 of Chloroflexota bacterium. Taxonomy (GTDB): domain Bacteria; phylum Chloroflexota; class Limnocylindria; order QHBO01; family QHBO01; genus CF-167. The sequence continues at coordinate 8,582 of VBJX01000055.1, read as the reverse complement.
CCGAATATGGCCCAACTCCGGAAGGGGTGCCGATCGCCGAGTCGTCAACCGCCCGGCCGGCAAGCCCGTATGGCGCCGCGAAGCTGGCGGCCACTGCCCTCGTCGCGGCCTCGGTGGAGAGGGGCCTCGATGGACTCGTCCTTCGCGTCTTCAACCCGATCGGCGCCGGGATGTCTCCCGCCTCGCTGCCGGGCAATGCCGCCCGGCGGCTGCGCGAGGCGATGGCCAACGGATCGAGCGTCGTCTCCCTCGGCCCGCTGGGCGACTGGCGCGACTTCCTGGCGGCGAGCGACGTCGGCGGTGCGGTGGTCGCCGCGCTGCGTGCGCCTGGCCTCGGTGAGCCCATCGTGAATATCGGCCGCGGCGAGGCGACCCAGGTGCGCCAGGTCGTGCGGCAGCTGGCCGTCATCGCGCGCTTCGACGGAGAGGTGCGGGAGGATGCGCCGCCGTCATCACGATCCGCCGCTGTCCCCTGGCAGCAGGCTGATACGACGCTCGCTCGAACCCGCCTCGGGTGGCAGGTGCGCCGCCCGCTCGATCAGGCCCTTGGTGAGCTGTGGGAGAGCGTCGCAGACAGCTAGCTCAGTGTTCCGACAGTCGCCGGTAGAGCGCCTCCATCCGCTCCATGTTTGTCGCGTAGTCGGCCACGCGCACCGCGTACTCGCGCATCGCAGTGGCCAGGGCGGCGCGCCGGGCCGGCTCCAGGTTCATGGCACCGCGCAGCGCGGCCGCCAACGCATCACGGTCGCCCACCGGCACGAGCAGGTCTTCCGCCATCGGCCCCAGGACCGGGCGGATCGGCGGCAGATCGGTGGCCACCACCGGCGTTCCGGATGCCATGGCCTCGAGCACGCTCACCGGGAATCCATCGCTGGCTGGGACCGAGACCACCAGCGCAGCCAGGCGCAGCAGGTCCGGCAGGTCCGCATCGGGCACTTCGTCGAGGATTCGCACTCGATCGGCAATCCGCAGCTCGTCGATCTGCGCGCGAACCCGAGCCAGGTACGCTGGGTCCGCGTTACGGGCAGTCAGGATCAGGACCGTATCCGGCGGCAACCTGGCGAATGCATCGATCACGATCTCCTGGTTGTAGATCGGTCGAAGGGCGCGGGCGGAGTAGATCACCTTCCGATCGCCGAGGCCCAGACGCCTGGCCAGTCCGTCGCGCGCAGGAGCCGGCGCGAAGCGCCGGGTATCCACTCCGAACTGGATCGACTCGATCCGATCCGGCCGCGCCCCCGAGCTGATGGCCGCCTGGCGCATCGGCTCCGAGACGACGGTCACGAGGTCCGCGGAGCTCAGCGTCGTTCGAGCCCACGTCCGCGCACGCCACGACCTGCGCGGCGTCACGAACAGGTCGGAACCCCACGGCGAGACGACGTACGGGTGGAATCCAGAGAGGCGCGCCTGCCAGCCGTAACGGGTGAGGTAGTGAGCGTGGAGGACGTGTGGGTGCAGCGGTTCCAGCGCCCTTCGAAGGGCTGAGCGACCCTGGAGCGAGGAGAAGAACGGCAGTCGCCAGGCTCCGTGGGCCGCGTAGTCCTGCACGATGATCCCTGCATGGAGCCCGGGCGCAACCGGGGTCGCGAAACCGTTGAGCAGGTGGACCTCGTGGCCGCGCTCGGCGAAGTAGGCCAGCCATCGCCGGGTGTGGGGGCTGTTCGGATCGGCCAGGAAGGCGAGCCTCAGCCGATCCTGGTCTTGCACGCTTGAGATGATAGGTGAGCGGGTTGCGGCACTCGGCGCGCGAGATCCACCGGACCGCCTCGTATACTCGGCCGTCAATGGACGTCGCTGCCGATCGGGTGCCCTGACGTGCAGGTCGCCCTCATCACGGGAATCACCGGACAGGACGGGTCATACCTCGCCGAGCTGCTGCTGTCGAAGGGGTATGAGGTCCACGGCCTCATTCGCCGATCGAGCTCGTTCTCGACGAGCCGCATCGACCACCTCTACAGCGATGTCCATTCGCTCGAGCGTCCGCTCTACCTGCACTATGGCGACCTCTCCGACTCCTCCTCCCTGATCAACACGATCAACCAGGTCAGGCCCAACGAGGTCTACAACCTGGGCGCGCAGAGTCACGTCAAGGTCAGCTTCGAGATGCCGGAGTTCACCGCCGACACCGCCGGCATGGGCAACCTGCGCTTGCTCGAGGCAATTCGCTACGCCGATTGGCCGATCCGCTTCTACCAGGCCGGCAGCTCCGAGATGTTCGGCCTCGTCCGGGAGAGCCCGCAGAGCGAGACCACGCCGTTCTACCCGCGCAGCCCGTACGCGGTGGCCAAGGTCTTCTCGCACTGGATGACCGTTCAGTACCGAGAGGCATATGGGCTCTTTGCCAGCAACGGGATCCTCTTCAACCACGAGTCACCGCGGCGTGGCCCGACCTTCGTCACGCGCAAGATCACCCGAGCCATTGGCGCCATCCTTGCCGGTCGCCAGACGAAGCTCTACCTGGGCAACCTCGAGGCCCGAAGGGATTGGGGCTATGCCCCCGAGTACGTCGAGTCGATGTGGCGAATCCTCCAGCACGACCACGCTGACGACTTCGTGATCGCGACCGGGGAGATGCACACCGTGCGCGAATTCCTTGACGTCGCCTTCGGGCTGGTCGGTCTGCGGGCCGATGACCACGTGGAGATCGACCCACGATACTTTCGTCCGACCGAGGTCGACGAGCTGTGTGGCGATGCCGGAAAGGCCGCCCGCCTGCTCGGCTGGCATACGACGACGCCCTTTGACGAGCTGGTGCGGATCATGGTCGAGGCGGATCTGCGCGAGGCCGGCGTCGATCCCGCCGGCGTCATGGTCCGTTCCTCAGTCGGTGCCGAGGGATGACCTGGAGCCGCGGACCGGTCATGGTGACCGGCGGAGGGGGATTCCTGGGTCAGGCAGTCGTTCGCCGGCTGCGTTCGGCCGGGGCTGCCGAGATCTTCGTCCCGCGAAGCGGCGAATACGACCTCCGCACCACCGAGGGGGTCCGCGATGCGCTTTCCGCTGGAAAGCCGCAGCTCGTGATCCACCTGGCAGCGGTCGTTGGTGGGATCGGTGCCAACCGCGAGAATCCGGGCCGCTTCTTCTACGAGAACGCGATCATGGGCATTCAGCTCCTGGAGCAGGCCCGCCTCGCCGGGGTTGCCAAGTTCGTCACCATCGGGACCGTCTGTTCGTACCCGAAGTTCACGCCCGTCCCATTCCACGAGGACGACCTGTGGAACGGGTATCCCGAGGAGACCAACGCCCCCTATGGCCTGGCCAAGAAGATGCTCCTGGTGCAGAGCCAGGCCTACCGCCAGCAGTTCGGCATGAACGCCATCTATCTGATCCCGGTCAACCTCTATGGGCCGGGCGACAACTTCGATCCCCGCAGCTCGCACGTGATCCCGGCGCTCATCAAGAAATGCATCGACGCCCGAGAATCAGGGGCGGAAGAGATCGAGGTGTGGGGCACCGGGAATGCGTCGCGCGAATTCCTCTTCGTGGACGACGCCGCTGAGGGGATCGTGCTCGCCTCCGAGCGGTACGACGGCGCGGAACCGGTCAACGTGGGCGTCGGGCGCGAGATCACCATCCGGGAGCTCGTCGAAACGGTCGCTCGCCTCACCGGGTTCGGCGGATCCATCCGCTGGGACAGCTCGCGGCCGGACGGCCAGCCACGTCGCGCTCTCGACACGACACGCGCGCGGGAGGCCTTCGGATTCGCTGCCGCCACCGGATTCGAGGATGGGCTGCGGCGCACGGTCGCGTGGTACGAGGCACATCGCGGCGAGCTGGCCCGGCGCCAGGCACCCGCCGGCGTTCAGTCCTAGGGCGCAGCCCCCGGCGCGCGGACCCGCGACGCGCGCACCCGCAGCGCCGCCTGGTACGCGTCGAGCAGCGAGGCGGCGGATCGCTGCCAGGAGAGCGGACCGGCGATCCGCTCCCGCCCGGCAGCTCCCATCCGGGCTCGTTCCTCCGGCTGGTCGAGGAGCTGAAGGGTCAGGCGCGCCAGGCCGGCCGGATCGTTCGGCTCGGCGTAGACCGCGGCATCCGCCGCGCTGATCCGGGTCTCCTCCAGGTCGAAGGCCACGACGGGCAGGCCGATCGCCATGTACTCGAGCGTCTTGTTCATGGTGCAGTACTCGTTGAAGTCGTTCGCCGGGTCGGGGCTGATCGCAAGGTCGGCGGTTGACAGGGCGGTGCGCAGCTCCGCATCGGGGATCCGTCCGGTGAAGGTGAGCTCTTCGTCAGTCAGCCCCAGGCTCGCGGCGAGGGCCCGGAGGCCGTCGAGCTGGTTGCCCCCACCCATCGCCAGGAAGCGCACCTCCCCGGGGCGCTCGTCCAGGATGCGGCGGGCGGCGCGCACGAACAGATCGACCCCGTCCTGGGGCCCCATCGTGCCCAGGTAGACGACCAGGTGGGGCCGGCCCGCCTTGAGCGCGGGCGCGGGGTCGACCCGGAAGATGCGCCTCGGGTCCGGTGCGCTGCGTACGACGAAGAGGCGGGACGGATCGACCCCACCACGGGACAGGGCAACGCTCCGATAGCTGTCGTTGGTGGCGATCACCACGTCGGCTGAGCGATACGTCGCCCGCTCGGACCAGCCAAGAAAGCGATGGACCACTCCCCCCTGGCGCCCGCCCTGGGCGACGTAGACCTCCGGCGCCAGGTCGTGCTGGTCGAAGATCACCGCCGAGCCGAGGGCGCGGAAGAGCCCCGCGATCGGGAAGAGGAAGTCGGGCGGGTTGCAGAGGTGCACCACGTCGAAGCGCCTGCCCCGCCATGCGAGCAGCGAGAGAAGCAAGGTCGCCGGAATTGCGACCGCGTACTCCAGGACGTGGTTGAAGAGACCGGCTGCGGTCGTCGGCAGCGGATAGCGGAAGATCTGGACGCGGTCGATGCGCTCGTGCCAGCGGCGAGCACCGTCGCCGCGCGGGCAGACGATCGTCACCTTCCATCCGGCGTCCCGCAGGGTCTGTGCCTCGCCCCAGACTCGCCGATCGAAGGGGACCGGCAGATCCTCGACCAGGATCAGCGCACGACGCCCGTCGGCGATCGGCGCCTGCCGACTACCAGCCGATGCCGGCATAGCGATCGGCCGCGCTCGCCTCCAGTCCGGGGATCCCGACCAGGTCCACCACGCGCTGCTGGGCACTCAGCAGCTCGCCCAGCTTCTCGAGCTCGGGCCACCGCTTGGTGATCACCACCGTCTCCGCGCCGCTGACGACGTCGATCAGCGAGGAATGCAGCAGGTCCACGAGGTGGGGCAGGTGCTCCTCGACGAAGACGCGGTTGGCTCCACGCAACGTTGATGGATCAACGTCCGGATCGTGGATCGCGAGCTGGTACCCACGGCCGACGAGCCGTTCGGCCAGGGCGACTGCGGGCGACTCGCGGAGGTCATCGGTTGCGGCCTTGAACGACAGGCCCAGGAGCGCCACGTGCCGGCCGCCGGCGGCCTCCACCAGCCGGACGCCCCGCTCGAAGTGCGCGGCATTGCTGGCCAGCGTGCCGTGCAGGAGCGGCAGCTCGATATCGGTCTTGCGAGCGCGGTCGGTGATCGCGCGAAGGTCCTTGGGGAGGCACGAGCCGCCGAAGGCGTAGCCGGGTCGGAGGTAGGCGGGCGAGATGTTCAACCGGTCGTCGGCGACCATCAGGCGCATCACCTCGCGCCCGTCAACACCATTGCTGCGTGCGAAGCTGGCGATCTCGTTGGCGAAGGCGATCTTCGTGGCATGGAACGCGTTGTCGGTGTACTTCACCATCTCGGAGGTGCGGATGGCGATGACTTCGAATGGAGCAGCGTGCCCCTGGTAGGCGGCCTTGACCTGCTCCGCGGACCGCTCGTCAGCTGAGCCGATGATCGTCCGCGACGCCTCGCGGAAGTCTCGGATGCTCGAGCCTTCGCGAAGAAATTCGGGGTTCGTGGCGAGGCCGAAATCGCGTCCGGCGCTCAGGCCCGACGCCTCCTCGAGGGCGGGCCGGACCAGCTCGTCGGTTGTCCCGGGCAAGACGGTGCTGCGAACGGTCACCGTGCGGAAGCGGCCGTCGTTGGGCAGCGCCGCGCCGATCTCCTGCGTCACGCGCATGAGCGCTGTCAGATCCAGGGCGCCCGATGGCGCCGACGGCGTGCCGACGGCGACCATGATCACGTCGGCCCGCTCGACTGCCTGGTCGATGGGCCCGATCGAGATCCTGCCCGCGGTCACCCCGCTGGCCAGCAGCTCGTCGAGCCCGGGCTCTGCAATCGGCGAGTGGCCAGCCGCGATCGCCTGAACCTTGACCTGGTCCTGGTCGACGCCGATGACGCTTCGGCCGAGGTCTGCCAGACAGGCAGCCGTCACCGCACCGACGTATCCCAGACCGACGATGGCGACCTGCAAGCATCCTCTCCCGGTTGCGGCTGCGTGCGCATGAAACTGGCATGTCTGAAACTCATGCGCGTCCTGGTAGTCTGCCAGCAAGGGTTGGCTTCGGCTCGACCGTGCCGACGTTTCGATCCGCCCGCTGTGCTCGGCTATCGTTTTGCGCAGACTCGGGCTGCCTGTTGGGCAGAGGCCATCCTGCCTGAACCATTCAGCCGTGAACGGCGATTGAGGCGATTGTCCCTAGGGCGGCCAACAGGAGGAACGCGGCGACGAGCGTGCCTACCCGCCATCTGGCGCTGATGAGATCCGAGTGCCACAACTCCACGTGCCCCATGCGCTCGGACGACGCATCGAGCGTCAATGCAACTCCAATACCCACGAACGTGAAGAACGTGATGAATGAGTTTGAGAAGACGGGGTTGACGACGGCCTCAACGACCAGATCCGCCACCATGAAGATGCCCGCCGTAGCGAGTGCGGCATGGATCGTTCCGCTCGCCCCGCGTGAAATCGGCAGAAGGGCCCTGACCAGAAGAGCTACGAAGCTCGCGAACGCCAGGACGCCGAGGACGCCATACTCGGCAATCATGCTTCCGAGCTGGCCACCGACCACCATCGAGGGATTCCGACGCCGGAACCCCACCTCCTGGTAGGCAGGGCTGTCAAAGACGACGGACGCATATGACCCGTACGTCGCGGGGCCGCGTCCCAGCAAGGGCGATCTTTCCACGAGGCGGAACGCGCCCTCGTAGAGTCGATACCGATCGCGCTGCGTCAACTCCACGACATAGCGTTGCCACGTGAGCTCAGCCAAGTTCGCAATCCGTGGACCGATTGCAACTGTCGCGAGGCCAAGAGCGGCGATAACGACAACCAGGAAGGCGGGCCGGCGCACGATTTGGAGCGAGGAGCGGATGCGCGCGCGCGCGCTTGACGGCAAGGCGAAGAACATCGCCATGGCGGCGACGGCTAGTGAAACGAACAAGCGACGCGCTGTTGAGAGAAGGATCCCGCCTGCGCTGCTCACCCCAAGAATCGTTGCGCTGACCCGCTCCCCTGGAAGCCGGAACGCGGCCACGGAGAGGCCAACCGCCACTGTCAAGGCCCCACCAAACGCAGTGTGTTGGTTCCAGATGCTATTCGCGGCGATTACGCCAGCCCTCACCTCTGGTTTCCATGGCAGTGCCACGCCCAGGAACTGAAGGGTGGCGACTGCAATCACACCGATGAATAGCGCGCCCACCAAGTAGGCATACCGCGCCACAGCCTGGGCATCGACCTTTAAGTTGCAGCCGACGTATAACCACAGACCGGCCTTCGTCGCTAGGAAGATTCCTACCGCCGCCTCGAGCGGGCCCACCCTATTCACGACAGCAGAGAGAAGGCCTATCACCCCGAACGCGAGCATCGCCCAGAGAGGTTTGGGAAGCGATGGAGTGCGTAGGATCAGCCATTGCCCGGTCGTCCGAACCACGAGGGCTGCCAGGACGATCTCGTCCGCCCGCGCCATTGTCATCCTCAACGGGAGGGGAAGTCCGCCAAGTCGGACAAGGGCCGACTGCACGAACAGGAAGAGTCCGAGGGCCATGATGGCTATTCCCGGGCGCCACAGTGCCAAGCCGACCATGATGGCGCCGGCGAGCACCGGGACGATGAATTCAGCCACAGGGCGGCCTCATGCGCAGCAGGAACGTCTCGCGATTGTACTGACTGATCACCGAGACCATGAATCTGCCGCGAATGAGCTTGAGGACCGAGGCGCTGTCGCGGACGGTTGGCCAGACTTCATCGTAGTAATGGCCTCATCAAGTTCCGTGCCACATCGCTCGTCCACATCAACTGAATGAATGCGATTCCGTAGACTCGGGGCGCGTGACAGAATTCGAGACGGATCCTCGGGAAGAAGGCTGGCTGCCGTCGGAGCGCGGCCAGGACCCTCGTCCGCTCCAGCCAAGGGTATCGCGCGGCCTGACCTGGACGATCGTCGACAACTGGGGCCGCCAGCTGCTCGGCTTCGTCGTCTTCGTCGTGCTGGCCAACCTGCTGAGGCCAACCGACTTTGGCCTGGTGGCGCTGGCGGTCGTCTTCGTGAACTTCGCGCAGGTCTTCGTCGACCAGGGCCTGGGCGACGCACTGATCCAACGGCGCGAGGTCACCCGCAGCCACATCGACACCGCCTTCTGGGCGGCGATGGCGACCGGCACCCTGCTGACGCTGCTCGGGCTGGTCCTG
>VBJX01000059.1 GCA_005879775.1 Chloroflexota bacterium | reverse complement strand
CGCCACGCCGCCGAGCCTGGGGATGGCAACTTCGTGCACCTTCCGCTCATCCGGCTCGTCGAGCAGGCCGCGCTGGGTGGCCGCACCACGGATGAGAGGGGTCAGGATGGCGGAGGCGACCAGGGCGGCGACGAAGGCGACAGCAGGGGTCAGCATCGGTCGGCGGCGATCATACGGCCGGGTGATGGTCGGGGCGGCCCGATTCGAACGGGCGACCTCCTGCTCCCAAAGCAGGTGCGCTACCAGGCTGCGCTACGCCCCGACCGGGGCCAGTCACGCCGCGGGCTGACGGAGAGGATACGCCGCGGGCACCGGACCTGGATTCGCTACCCTGAGGGCCCGTGACGATCACCGATCGGACAGCCGGCTATCGGCCCTACCTGGATGGGCTGCGCGCGATCGCGGTCGGTGGCGTCATTGCCTACCACCTCAACCGGTCCTGGCTGCCCGGCGGCTTCCTGGGCGTCGATCTCTTCTTCGTGCTCAGCGGTTACCTGATCACGACCCTCCTGGTGACCGAGTATCAGCGCACCGGCCGCCTCGACCTGCCGGCCTTCTGGTCACGGCGCGTGAGGCGGCTGCTGCCGGCGCTGCTCGTCCTGCTGCTGGTGATCTCCGTGGTGACACTGGTCGGCGGAGACGAGCTGACCGCAGCCTCGGCCCGGGGCGACATGCTGGCGACCCTGTTCTACGTCGCCAACTGGCACTTCATCCTCACCGACCAGTCGTATTTCAACCAGTTCGTGGCTCCATCGCCGGTGCGCCACGCCTGGTCGCTGGCCATCGAGGAGCAGTTCTACCTGTTCTGGCCGCTCGTCACGAGCGTCGTGCTCGCCCGTCTCGGATCCCGCGTGCTGGCGGCCGTGGCGGTGGCCGCCTCGCTGGCCTCCATCGTCACCATGTGGCTCCTGTTCGATGCCTCCGCCGATCCGTCCCGCGCGTACTACGGCACCGACGCGCGCATCTATGAGCTCCTCATCGGAGCCCTGCTGGCGATGGTGCTGGCGAGCACCCGTCGCGACCGCGCGCTGGCGATGACGCGCCCCCTGGCAGTCCCCTGCCTGATCGTGGTGCTCGCTGCAATGTGGCTCCTCCCGGATAGTGCGTCGATCTACTACCACGGCGGGGGACCTGCCTTCGCGGTGATGGCCGCGGTGCTCATCGCCGGCCTGGAAGGCGGCAGCCGCCTTGCCGGGCTCCTGTCGCTGAAGCCGATCGTCGCCATCGGGCTCATCTCGTACGGGCTCTACCTGTGGCACTGGCCGGTGACCCTCTTCGTCGGCGGGCAGATGGGCCCCACCTCGGCGCCGCTCGCCGCCATCACGGCGGTGCTGGCAACCGTGACCCTCGCCGGCATCTCGTACGTGGTCGTCGAGCGCCCCATCCGGCGTGGCGGCCGGATCGGCTCATTCCGGCTCAACCCGCGACGCCTGCTGGCGGTCGTGCCCGCCAGCTCCGGGATTGTGGCCCTGGCGATCGTGCTGGCCACCAGCACTCGCGCCATCCCGCCGTGGGCCGGAGATGGAGGCCCGATCACCGTTCAGATCCAGCCGGGCGACGCCTCTCAGGCGGGCAGCACCCTGACCGTCGGGGTGGTGGGCGACTCGGTGATGCTCTCTGCCGAGCCTGGGCTGCGCTCCGTCGCGCAGGCCCGCGGCTGGACGCTGGTCGAGGCCGCATTCGCGGGATGCCCGGTTGGCTATCAGCCCCTGTTCGACCAGAACGGCGTCGAATCCTCGTTCAATGACCGCTGCACGGCCGTCCGCGCCGCGCACGACGCCCTCATCGCCGCGCGCCCCGGGCTGATCATCTGGCACGACCTTCAGTCGGTCCTCTCGAGACGCGCGCCGGATGGGCAGCTGCTGGTGGCGGGGTCGCCTGGCTGGACCGAAGACCTGCTTGCCGAGTGGGAGCTGGTTCTCGACCGCTTGACGGCGTCCGGTTCCAGGGTGGTGATCGTGCTGCCGCCGCTCCGCTCGGAGGACGCCGCGGGCTGCGCAGGCTCGGTACGGCCTGATCGCTGCGCGGACGTGCAGGCACAGGACGGCATCATTCGCACCGCCACCGAGCTCTTCTGGTCGCGCATCAAGGACCGCAGCGACGTGCGGCTGCTGCAGATCGACCCGCTTCTCTGCCCCAACGGGTACCCGTGCCCGGCGACCGTCGACGGCATCGAGGTGCGGAAGAGGGATTGGGACCAGACCCATTTCACCCAGGCCGGAGCCGAATGGATCGCTCCAAGGCTGCTCGAGATGAGCCTCTCGGCATTCGGCGTGCGCACCCCGTAACCCGGCCGCTGCGGCGCCTAGGCGGCGAGCAGGCGCTCGACGATCTCCAGGTAGCGGCGCCCCTGCACCTCCCAGGCATAGCCCGCCGCCTGGCGGCGAGCCTCCGCGCCCAGGCGGGCGGCGCCCGTCGGGTCTGCCGCGACCGCACGGATGGCGCCCGCCAGGGCATCGGGGTCGCCACCGGCGACGTAGCGGATCGCCTCGGGCGTGAAGTGCGCCCGAAAGGTCGCCAGGTCGCTGGCGATGATCGGGATCCCCATCGCGGCGTACTCGAGCAGCTTGGTCGAGAGCGAGAACTCCATGTACGGTTCCGGACGCGACGGGACCAGCCCGACGTCCGATCCGGCGATCAGCCCCGGCAGGTCGTCCATCGGCACCCGGCCGTTGAGATGGACCCGCTCGGCGGTGCCGGACCGCTCGATTGCCGCCTCGACCTGCGGCCGGAATGGGCCGTCGCCATACACGTCGAGGCGCAGCGGATGACCGTCGCCGATGCGGGCGACCGCCTCGACGGCGATGTCCAGGCCATAGATCCGCTGCAGGTTCGAGTGATGGATGATCCGCAGCTCTCCGTCCTGCATGAAGCTGCGCCGCAGGTGGAGCGCCGGATCGAAGAGCCGCGTGTCGGCGCTGTTCATCACCACGCTGATCTTCTCGGGAGGCACCCCGCGCGCGATCGACAGCTGGCGAAGCGGCTCGTGGACGGTGATCAGCTCGTCGGCGAAGAAGGCCGATGCGCGTGCCGTCCCGCTGACAAGCGGCATCAGGGGCCTCAGCGCTGGATGCGCGAATCGGTCGCGGAAGAACTCCGGCATGTCTTCGTGCAGGTCGAGAAGGAGCGGGACGCCGCTCAGCTTGAGTGGCGTGGCAGCGAATGCCAGGAAGTCGGGCACGGTCGCGACCTGCACCAGCCGATACCTCCGGCGGCGGTGCTCCCGCGCCAGGCGCACCGAGGCGATCCCGGCGAAGGCCAGGTACTCGGCGAGGTGGCCGGCGAAGCCGGTGAAGAGGCGGTTCACCGGCAGGCGGATGATGCGCAGCGGTCCGCCCGTCTCCTCCGCCGCCTCGTCGGGGCCGCGCAGGCAGAAGAGGTCGACCTCGTGGCCCGCCTCGCCAAGGAGATCGGTCTGGCGGCGGACCCGCGGATCACCGGGGTAGACCGCGTGCACCACCATTGCCAGGCGCGCCATCTAGCGCTTCACCTCGTTCCAGAGCGCGTCCCTCTCGGCCGCTGACAGGTCGGTGAGGATCTGGCCGCGTGAGCCAGCCAGGCGCTCGACCCACTCGTAGCGCTCGATCCAGCGGCGGTTGGCGCTGCGCAGCGCCTCCTCGGGGTCGAGCCGCATCCAGCGTGCCAGGTTGACGATGGCGAAGAGCAGGTCGCCCAGCTCGTGGAGCCGCGCGTCGCGGCCCTCCGCGGCGTCATCGGCGCCAGCCTCGTGAAGCTCGGCGAGCTCCTCGGCCACCTTCTCCCAGACCCCTTCGATCGCCGGCCAGTCCCAGCCAAGCGAGCTGGCCCGCTCCTGGATCTCGCGGCTGGCGGCCAGGGCCGGCAAGGCTCGCGCGGTGCCGGCAAACGGCGACGGGGCGGCACCGGCGTCACTCCGCTCGGCCGCCTTGATCGCCTCCCAGTTGCGAAGCACCTCTTCGGCGCCGCTCACCTCGAGATCCCCGAAGACGTGGGGGTGGCGGCGGACGATCTTGGCGCCGAGGGTGCGATACACGTCGGTCAGGTCGAAGGCGCCCTCCTCGGCGCCCAGCTGCGCGTGCAGCACGAGCTGCAGGAAGAGGTCGCCGAGCTCCTCCGCCAGGTTGGCCGGAGCCGACCCGGCCTCGATGGCGTCGACCGCCTCGTAGGCCTCCTCCAGCAGGAACGGGCTGAGGCTGGCATGCGTCTGCTTCCGATCCCACGGGCAGCCGTCGGGCGCACGCAGGCGGGCCGAGATGGCGGCCATGCCGTGCGGCGAGGCCAGGTTGTCGAGCGGGTCGACGGCCGGGATCAGCCAGTCGCGGCCCGCGAGCTGATCGTCGGAGAGCGCTTCAAGGGGCGTTGGCTCGCCGTTCGGCAGCCCCCGAACCTGGTGCCCACGCGGATAGAGCGCAAGGAGCACGTCGCGCGCCGTCTTGCGCGCGTGTCTGCCGGGGAGGACCGGCGCATCGGCTGTCCTGTTGTCGGGCGCCCGAAGGAGGATCAGGGCGATGCCCGGGTCAAACGGGATCGATGCGAGGCGATCGAAGGCCACCACCTGGACCCCGTGGGCGGGATCCAGGCTGGCGGCATCGAGGAGCCGGTCGACGCTGCCTGACGCCGTCACTCCGGCGAGCCTCAGCCGCCGGGGAGTGCGGCTGTGGTGGAGGAGGTGAAGTCGGCGTCGACCCACACGTGGGCGGCCTGTCGCAGGGCCTGCAGCCAGCGGTCGAACCCGGCGCTGCGCACCTGGTCGAGCTGGTCCTTGGGCACGTAGCGCGCCGGTGAGCTGTCGAGCATCTTGAAGATCCAGATGCCGCTGGCGGTCGTCACCGGGTCGCTGATCTGGTCCGGCTTGGTGAGCCCAAAGATGGCCGAGTTGACCGGCTCGTCGAACTGGAACGGGATCACCCAGCCGAACTCGCCGCCCTTGCTGGCGGTGCTCTGCTCCTCGCTCTCCTGCTTGGCCAGGTCCGCAAAGCGGCTCGGGTCGGCGCGAAGGGTCGCTGCCAGCTTGGTCGCCTCGTCGGCGGCGCTGGTTCGTTCCTCGGTGATCTGGATGATGTGGTAGCCGAACTGCGTCTTGACCGGCTGGCTCACCTCGCCGACCGTGAGCCTCGCGATCGCATCTTTGAACTCCTGAACGAACTGCGAGCTCGCCGGGTCGTACCAGCCCAGGTCCCCGCCACGGGTCGCGCTGCCGGTGTCGTCGCTGCTGGCTGCCAGGGTGGACCAGTCAGCGCCCGGCTTGACCGCCTCGGCGCGGAAGGCCTGCGCGCGCGCCAGCGCGGCCGCCCACTGCGCCGGCGTGGCCTTCGACTGGTCCTGCTGCCCCGGGATCGGCTCGGCCAGGAAGTGGCGCACGCGCTGCTTCGGGATCGGAGTGCCCTGGTCGGCATTGATGAAGATCTGGGCGATCTCGCGCTGCGGCTGGTACGGGGTCATGATCACGGTCGAGAAGTAGTCGCTGAACTTCGTGCGCAGCACCTGGTCGTGGATGTAGGCGCGGTACTGCTGGTCGGTCACGCCCGTTGTCTTGAGCACGTCGGCCAGCTGGGTGTTGGGGCCCGCGGGACGATGGTCATCGACGTGCAGGATGTGATAGCCGGCAGCGTCCTTGGTGGGACCCAGCAGCGTCCCCACCGCCGCGGCATGGGCCTCGGTGAAGTAGTCCTTGTAGCCGGTCTCGTTGGCCTCGATCCAACCCAGCAGGCCACCGGTGCTGGCCGATGGGTCCTTGCTCTTGGCGGTGGCGGTGGTGGCGAAATCGGCGCCGCCCTTGAGGTCGGCCAGGATCGCCTTGGCATCGGCCTCGGCGCGAGCCCAGTCCGCGTCCGTGGGCTTGGCGCCGATGGCGGCGTTGTCGGGGAGCGCCGGGATGGTGATCACCGACAGCTTGACCCGCTCGGGAAGCGTCCGGCGCTTGGTCACCTCGGCATTGACATCGGCATCGCTGACCGTGATGCCTCGCCTGGCAGCCTCTCTCTCCAGGACCATGGCCACCACCAGCGAGTCGGTGGCATTCGGTACGAGCGACGAGAACTGCTGCTGGATGGCGCTCAGCTGCTGCTGGATGGTCTGGTCGCGCAGCCCACCGGACTGGCCCTGCAGGTCGGCATAGATGGCCTGCAGCTCGGAGCCGATGACGTCCATTCGTTCGGTCAGCTGATCGACGTCGAACGAGACCCCATTGACCTCGGCCACCGGCTTCAGGTGCTGGTCGTAGTGGTTGCTCCAGGCGGTGGCGCCGAAGATGCCGATGGCCAGCGCGATGGCGGCCGCGAAGCCGGCAACCACCAGCCGCTGGGTGCGCAGCTCGTCCTGCCAGCGCGGACGGTGCTTGCGGTCCAGGACCGGACGATTTCGGAACGACATGCGATCGAGGCGTTCTCCGCAGGGCGGGAGAGGGGTTTCGACGGGCGGCGAGGCGCCATGCTAGCCGATGGCCAGCGTGACCGCCAACGAGTCAGGGGGCCTGGTGGCGCCCGCGCAGGGCATCCATCACGGCTCCGGCGCGCAGCCGAACGACGACCAGCAGCGCCTCGCGCACGATCGTTCCGGTCATCTTCGAGGTGCCGGCCACCCGCTCGCGGAAGACGATCGGGACCTGGCGGATCCGCGCCCCGCGTCGGTGCGCCCACCACGTGGTCTCGATCTGGAAGGCGTAGCCGTTGGCGTTCGCCTCACGCAGGCGCACGGCTTCGAGCACCTCACGGCGCCATGCCTTGAAACCTCCGGTCAGGTCACGGTACGGCAGCAGCAGCACTGTGCGGGCGAAGAGGGTGCCGGCGTGGCTGATGAGGCGCCGATGGAGCGGCCAGCCCAGTGTGCCGCCGCCGGCGATGTAGCGCGTGCCGAGCACCACGTCGGCGTCGGTCATCAGCGGCTCCAGCAGGCGAGGGAGGTCGGCCGGATCATGGCTCAGGTCGGCGTCCATCTGGACGATGGCCCGGGTGCTGGG
>VBJX01000058.1 GCA_005879775.1 Chloroflexota bacterium | reverse complement strand
CGCTGCTGCCCGCCAGCGAATTCCTCCCGCCCGAAGGATGGGAGTCGCTCGCGGCGACCGCCCCTGCTCCCCGCTCGGAGGCTCTCGACGAGGACCTGGTGCGCCTGGAGCAGGGCGACGTGGCCGAAGCGGCCGAGACGTGGGCGGCGCTGCTCACCGCAGGCCCGGCCGCGGACCACGTCCCGCAGGGCGCACACCTCGTCCTGAGCGACCTCTCCGAGCTGCAGGCCATCGCGGCCGACCTGGATCAGCAGGCCGACGAGCGGCGGGCCGGACTCATCGCCTCCGGGGAGCTGCCGAAGCGCTGGCCGCTCCCATACGAGGCAGCAGCCACCCTCACGCGCCTGCGCGACGTGGCCACCGAGGTGCTTGACGAGGGGGCTGAGCGTGACGCCGGCTATGCCCCCGCCCCGGTCCTGCCCGGTCGCGCCGAGCGCCTCGGCAGCTGGCTGGCAGAGATGGCCGCCGCTCCCCGCCGGCTGGTGGTCAGCACCGACCAGGCGAGCCGAATCGGTGAGCTGCTGGAGGAGGGCGGCCTGACGGTCGCGCCGCAGGCCGAGCTGCGCGAGCTACCGCCATCGGGCTCCATCGGCCTGGTCCATGGCTCGCTGACCGCCGGCTTCGTCCACGGCCCGAGCGGATTGCTGGTGCTCAGTGACCGGGAGCTCTTCGGCGCGACCCGCGTGCGGCGGCTCACCCCGTCGAAGCGGGTGGTGACGCGCGACCTGATCGGGAAGCTGGCCATCGGCGACGCGGTGGTCCACGTCGATCATGGGATCGCGCGCTACGCGGGCATGACGCAGCGCGAGTACGGGGGCGCCACCAAGGAGTACCTGCAGCTCGACTTCGCCGGCGACGACAAGATCTTCCTGCCGGCCGACATGATCGGGCGCATCACGCGCTACTCGGGCGGGCCGGCCCCCACCCTGTCGCGCCTGGGCGGCACCGACTGGGAGCGCACCAAGGGACGGGTACGGCGCGCCGTCGCCGAGCTGGCCGAGGACCTGCTCGAGATCTACGCCGCCCGCGAGTCCGCGCCCGGCTTCTCCTTCTCGCCCGACACGACCTGGCAGCGCGAGCTGGAGGAGGCCTTCCCCTACTCCGAGACGCCCGACCAGGAACGGACGATCGTAGAGGTGAAGGCCGATATGCTCCGCCGGCGTCCGATGGACCGGCTCGTCTGCGGGGACGTCGGCTATGGCAAGACCGAGGTGGCGCTGCGAGCGGCCTTCAAGGCGGTGCAGGACGGCAAGCAGGTCGCCGTCCTGGTGCCGACCACGGTCCTGGCGCAGCAGCACCTGGGCACGTTCCGGCGCCGCCTGGCGCCTTTCCCGGTGCGGGTCGAGATGCTGAGCCGTTTCGTCGGCAAAGCGGAGCAGGAGCGGACTGTGGCGGCCGTGACCGAGGGAAGCGTCGACGTGCTGATCGGGACGCATCGGATTCTCTCGAAGGACATTGCCTTCGCCGACCTGGGGCTGCTGGTGGTCGACGAGGAGCAGCGCTTCGGCGTCGGCCACAAGGAGCGGATCAAGTCGATGCGCCGCGAGGTCGACGTGCTGACGTTGTCCGCCACGCCGATTCCGCGGACCCTGCACCTGTCGCTCGTTGGCATCCGCGACCTGTCGGTGATCGAGACGCCACCGGAGGCCCGGTTGCCCATCCTCACGCGGATCGCCGAGGACGACGACGGCCTGGTGCGCGACGCGATCAACCGCGAGCTGGATCGCGGCGGGCAGGTCTTCTACGTCCACAACCGGGTCGAGACGATCGAGGCGGCCGCGGAGCGGGTCCGACGACTGGTGCCGCGCGCCAAGGTGGCGATCGGGCACGGCCAGATGCCCGAGGGGCTGCTGGAGCGGGTGATGCTCGACTTCGACGGCGGGCGATTCGACGTCCTGGTCTGCACCACCATCATCGAGTCAGGGCTCGACATCCCCAACAGCAACACGATCATCATCGCCCGCGCCGATGCACTGGGCCTGGCCCAGCTTTACCAGCTGCGCGGCCGGGTGGGACGCTCGGATCGGCGGGCGTACGCCTACCTGCTGCACCGTCGCGGCCAGCCGCTATCGAGCGTCGCGCGCAAGCGGTTGCACGCCATCTTCTCCGCATCCGACCTCGGGGCCGGCTACCAGATCGCACTCTCCGACCTGGAGATCCGCGGGGCGGGCAACATCCTGGGGCCCGAGCAGCACGGCCACATGGCCGCGGTCGGCTTCGAGCTCTACACCCGGATGCTGGCCGAGGCGGTCGAGGTGCGGCGGGGCCGGGTGGTGGCGCCGGAGACCGCGGCGGTCCGCCTGGACCTGCCCGGGTCAGCCTTCCTGCCCGATGCCTACATCGCCGATTCAGGAGCCAAGCTCGAGGCCTACCGGCGGTTCGCCTCGATCCGATCCGAGGCCGATGCCGAGGCCCTGCGGGGGGAGCTGCGCGACCGATTCGGCCCGGTTCCCGAGCCGGTCGAGGGGCTCTTCCGCGCGGTCGCGGTGCGCATGGCCGCCGAGCTGGTGCACGTCCCCGACGTCCGCGCCGAGGCCGGCCGCGTGACCTTCAAGTGGCCGCGCTACGACCGGGCTGCGGTGGGGCGGGTCCTCATGCTCGCCGGCTTCCGGCCAGTGGCCGGCTCGAACCAGGTGCGCATCCCGGTGGCCCCGGGTCGCGACCCGGTCGACGTTGCGTTGCGCGCCCTGTCGGCGTTGAGCGCCCCGGCGCCGGCTGACGTTGAAGCCGAGGCAGTCCCCAGCCGCTGACAACGCTGGCCCGCGGGGCACCGTCGGCTCGCCGAGCCAGCGTGAACAGTTGGTGTTCATATCGGCCAACTTCGACACGAAATCCGCCTCTCATTAGCGCTTCTGAACGCCTCATGTTCAGGACAGCCAAATTCGCGCGGTTCTGCGGCGTTCCTGGCTGTTGTGAACGCGGCGTGTTCACCGCCCGTGACGCCAGGAGCGCTGAGCGCTCCTAACGGCCAAGTTGCGATAGGAAGCCGCCATTTCTTGGCTCGAGGGACCGCTGAGCGCTCTCCGCTACCACGATGGGCAGATTTCACCGCGTTTTCCGGGGCTGACGGCCTCTTCCTTGGCCGTTAGGAGCGCTGGGCGCACTTCCCGGAACGATGCCCACCTGGCGCAACCGAGCGCCAAGTTAGGGCACCGGATGATCCACATCGGCCGCTGGGCGCGGGCAACTTGGCTGTTATGCCCGCCCAACGGAAATGGCGGCGAAGGCCGGCTTCGGGCGAGTCGTATACTGCGAGGCAGATATCTCGACCCGGGACGGGCGCACCCGTCCGGCGCCGAACTCGACTGTAGCCGCGCACCCGCGCGCGGAGGTACGAAGGAGGCGCGTCCCGTGTCCATCCCATCTCCCCTCATCGATCCGGCCGATGCCCGCGCCACGCTGCGCGCTGGCGATCGGTCCTATGCCTACCACCGCCTGGACAGGGCCGGTGCGGGCGACCTGGGCAGGCTCCCGTACACCGTCAAGGTGCTCCTGGAGAACGCACTCCGGCATGCCGCCTCTGGATCGGGCCTGGTGAGCGCGGAGGACGTGCGGGCACTCGCCTCGTGGGATCCGCGGCAGCCCGCCGAGTACGAGCTGCCGTTCATGCCGGCACGGGTGATCCTGCAGGACTTCACCGGCGTCCCGTGCGTGGTCGACCTGGCCGCGATGCGCGACGCGATGGCCGCCATGGGCGGCGACCCGGCACGGATCAACCCGCTGGTGCCGGCCGACCTGGTGATCGACCACTCGGTGCAGGTCGACCAGTACGGCAGCGCGGCAGCGTTCCTGATCAATGTCGAGCGCGAGTACGAGCGCAACGGCGAGCGGTACGCGCTCCTGCGCTGGGCGCAGCAGGCATTCGACCGATTCCGCGTCGTCCCGCCCGGGACGGGGATCGTGCACCAGGTCAACCTGGAGTTCCTGGCTGATGTTGTCACGGCCAGAGCTGACGGCGAGGGCCACGACGAGACCGCCTTCCCGGACACCCTGGTCGGCACGGACAGCCACACGACGATGATCAACGGGCTCGGCGTGGTGGGCTGGGGCGTGGGCGGTATCGAGGCCGAGGCTGCGCTCCTCGGGCAGCCGCTCTACCAGCCGATGCCGGTGGTGGTCGGTTTCCGCCTGGACGGGGAGATGCGCTCCGGCGCCACGGCCACCGACCTTGTGCTCTACGTCACGGAGATGCTGCGAGCCCACGGCGTGGTGGGCAAGTTCGTCGAGTTCCACGGACGTGGTCTCTCCAACCTGGGGCTGGCCGACCGGGCGACGATCTCGAACATGAGTCCCGAGTTCGGCGCCACCGCCACCCTCTTCCCGATCGACGAGGAGACGCTGCGCTACCTGCGCATGACCGGACGCTCCGCTGACACGGTGGCTCGCGTCGAGGCGTACGCCAAGGAGCAGGGCCTCTTCCGGACCGATGAATCCGCCGAACCGCTCTTCTCCGAATCGCTCAGCCTGGACCTGGGTGAGGTGGAGCCTTCGGTCGCCGGGCCGAGGCGGCCCCAGGACCGTGTCCCGCTCACGAAGTTGCAGGACTCGTTCCGCGAGGTGTTCGCCGGGGGGCTGCAGAATCATCGGCTCGTCGACGAGGCGAGTGCAGAGTCGTTCCCGGCCAGCGACCCTCCCTCGTTCAATGCCACCCCGCCGGCCGAGGATCGCCGCATGGCACGACCCGAGGAGCCGGCCGAGCACGCGCCGGTGGAGTACGAGCCGGTCGACGTTGAGGTGGACGGGGAGCGGTTCCAGCTGCGCTCCGGATCGGTGGTGATCGCCGCCATCACCTCGTGCACCAACACCTCAAACCCGAGCGTGATGGTCGCCGCGGGGCTGCTGGCGCGCAACGCGGTGGGACGCGGCCTGACCACGCCACCCTGGGTCAAGACATCGCTCGCTCCGGGCTCGCGGGCGGTCACGGACTACCTGCAAGGCGCCGGCCTGATGGACCCGCTCGAGAAGCTCGGCTTCGACCTGGTGGGCTACGGGTGCACGACCTGCATCGGCAATTCGGGTCCCCTGGCTGAGCCGATTGGGGAGGCAATCGAGAAGAACGACCTCGTCGGCGTGGCCGTCCTTTCTGGCAACCGCAACTTCGAGGGGCGCATCCATCCGCTGGCACGCGCCAGCTACCTCGCCTCGCCGCCGCTGGTGGTGGCCTTTGCGCTTGCGGGGCGGGTCGACATCGACCTGAGCAGTCAGCCGATCGGCACCGGCAGCGACGGGAATCCGGTCTTCCTTGCCGACCTGTGGCCCTCGGCGGAGGAGATCGCCGACGTCGTCGCCGAGCAGGTGCGCTCGGAGATCTTCACCCGCAACTACGCCAGCGTCTTCGACGGCGACGACCAGTGGCGCTCACTGCCGGTGCCGGCCGGGGATCGGTACGCCTGGGACGGGTCGAGCACCTACGTGGCGCTGCCGCCGTTCTTCGAGGGGTTGGGGGCCACGCCGCCGCCACTCACGGACGTGGCGGATGCGCGCGTGCTGGCGATGCTGGGCGACAGCGTGACCACGGACCACATCTCGCCGGCGGGGAGCATCGGGCGCAGCTCGCCCGCCGGCGAGTGGCTCATCGGCCATGGCGTCGAGCCGCGCGACTTCAACAGCTACGGGGCCCGACGCGGGCACCACGAGGTGATGATGCGCGGCACCTTCGCGAACATCCGGCTGCGCAACGCCCTGACCCCCGACGCGGAGGGCAACGTCACCGAGCACCTGCCCAGCGGGGAGCGGATGAGCATCTTCGAGGCCGCGGAGCGCTACGCCGCCGACGGCACGCCGCTGATCGTGCTGGCCGGGAAGGAGTACGGCTCCGGCTCGTCTCGCGACTGGGCGGCGAAGGGGCCCTTCCTGCTGGGCGTGCGCGCGGTGATTGCCGAGTCGTACGAGCGGATCCATCGGTCCAACCTGGTCGGTATGGGGATCCTCCCGCTGCAGTACCTCGCCGGCGAGAACGCCGCCTCGCTGGGACTGACCGGGCGTGAGACCTTCAGCATCCACGGGGTGGCCGATGGGCTCCGCCCGCACCAGGAGCTGACCGTCACGGCTCGCGGCGAGGACGGCCGAGAGCGCCAGTTCCGGGTGGTCGCCCGCCTGGATGGGGAGATCGACGTCACGTACCTCTCCAACGGCGGGGTGTTGCAGACCGTGCTGCGCCGCCTGGCAGCGGAGTAGGACGCTCTTCGGGTTTGCAGCTCCAGCAACTAACGCGGACTCAGAGCCCGATTGGGCCCGATTCCGGCCACAGCCGGCCTCGAAGTTGGCGGCGGTTTGCAGCTCGAGCCAAATCTGGGGAAGAGGGCCCGGTTACCTCTCCGTTAATTGCTCCACACGCAAACGGCAGGATTGGTTCACACCTTGGCGTTGAACGTGCCGATCACGCTCACCTTCCCGATGTCCCCTTTGGTCGGGTCGAGGAGGGTCAGGCCGCGGCACTCGAATGAGCCCGATACGCCCTTGGCGTCCAGGTGGTCGATGGTGAAGGCGCATGTGTCCTGGGTACTGCCCGAGGTATCGAGTGGGCCGCCAGCGGCGTCGAGCCCGGAGAGCCCGGCGCTGACGTCAAGGTGCACGTACTGCGAAGCGCCGGTCTGGTCGCCGTACAGGAGGCTTGCGGATCCTGGCTCGAGGTCGATGATCGCCAGGTCAAGGTCATCGGTGACGGTCAGGGCGCCGCTCACCGCGTAGTGGAGCGTCCCGGTTCCGTAGGGGCCGACAATTCCGGCCTGCGAGGCCGTCTCCCCAGGGAGCGAGCCGAGGCTGGGAAAGGGCTCAGGCGCGCACGCCGCTGCGGTGAGCGTGACGATCGGGAGGAGAAGCAGGATCTGACGCAGATGGCGCATCGGCCTTGCCTGCATCGTATCATCGGCGCAGGCGCCAACGCCGAAGACCCGCAGAAACCACCTCACCGGGAGTGCCCCACGTGACCGTCCGCTCC
>VBJX01000057.1:10491-14756 GCA_005879775.1 Chloroflexota bacterium | reverse complement strand
GCTAGACTCGGGCCGTGCCTCGCTACGTGCCCGAGGACTCCCTCAAGAGCCCGCGTTTCACGGGCCCATCCACCTTTGCTCGCCTGCCGCTGGTGCGCACCCTGGAAGAAGTGGACATCGCGGTCGTCGGGGTGCCCTTTGACACCGGGGTGACCTACCGCGTCGGCGGGCGCTTCGGGCCGAATGCGGTGCGCGCCGCGAGCGTCATGCTGCGGCCGTACAACACCAACCTGGACGTGATGCCGTTCGAGGTGCTCTCCTGCGTCGACTTCGGCGACGTGGCCATCGTGCCTGGCTACACCGAGCGCTCGTATCGGGCCATCGAGGAGGCGGTTGCACCGATCGTCGAGGTCGGCGTCGTCCCGCTCCTCATCGGCGGCGACCATGCCTGCACTCTGCCCCACCTGCGCGCCACTCGATCGCGCGGCCCGGTGGCAGTGGTCGACTTCGACTCGCACACCGATGCCTGGGATGCCTATTTCGGCGAGAAGTACAACCACGGGACGTGGATGCGCCGCGCGATCGAGGAGGGCCTGGTGGACGTCGCGCACTCGATCGAGGTCGGCCTGCGCGGCTCGATCTATGAGTCGGCCGACTGGACCGGACTGCGCGACGAGCTGGGGCTCGACTACCTGACGACCGAGGACGTGTTCGCGATCGGACCCGCCGAGGTTGCTGCCCGCATCAAGCGGCGGGTCGGCGATCGGCCGGCCTTCATAAGCTTCGACATCGACGTCGTCGATCCGGCGTTCGCGCCGGGCACCGGCACCCCGGAGGCGGGAGGTCCATCGGCCCACGACATGCTGGCCGTGCTCCGCGGGCTGACGGGAATCGACTTCATCGGCTTCGACGTGGTCGAGGTGATCCCGGCCTACGACCCAGCGGGACAGACCGCCACGTTGGCCGCCAACCTCGCCTACGAGATGCTCTCGCTCGTCGCCCTGCGCCGCTCCGGGCGATGAGCTCGCGCGACCTGGACTGGCACTCGCCGATGCCGCCGGGCTTCCGCTGGCCCGATGGCGTCCGAGCGGCGGCCTGCTTCACCTTCGACCTTGATGCCGAAAGTCCGATCCTCTTCGAGCATCCGGAGGCTGCTGGCTGGCTGGACGTGATGAGCCATCAGGCGTATGGGCCTCGCACTGGGGTGCCCCGCCTCCTGCGGCTGCTCGAGCGGCGCGCCCTGCGAGCCACGTTCTTCGTTCCCGGCTACACCGCCGAACGCTGGCCGGACGTGGTGCGTGCCATCCGTGACGCCGGCCACGAGATCGGGCATCACGGATACCTGCACGAGGGCGCCCACGGGGCTTCGGACGAGGCGACCGAAGAGGCGCGGCTCCTGCGCGGGCTCGAGGCGCTCGACGTGGTTGCCGGCGTGCGGCCGATTGGGTATCGGGGGCCGATGTGGGAGCTCAGCTACCAACTCCCCGCGCTGCTGGCGAGGAACGGCTTCCGCTACGACAGCGGTCTCATGGACGCCGATCACCCGTATCGGCTGGCCGCCGGACCGGGCCCCAATCCTCCGACCCTGGTCGAACTGCCCGTCCATTGGAGCCTGGACGACTGGGAGCCGTACAACTACCTGCCGGGGATCACGGGGTCTGGGGTGATCGCCAGCCCGGCCGACGTCGTGGCCCGCTGGACGCTGGAGCTCGAGGCGCTCGTTGCCGAGGGCGGCCTCTTCGTGCTCACGAACCACCCGTTCATCTCGGGTCGGCCGTCCCGGGCGGCGGCTCTCGAGGGGCTGATCGAGCGTGCGCAGGCGGTCGATGGGCTCTGGATCGCAACTGCCGCCGAGATCGCGGCGCACGTCGAAACGCTCGATCTCGAGCCGGTCATCCACGAGCCGCCGGCACTCCCGGCGACGAGCTGAGAGAGGGAGGCCGCAGGATGACCACCCCACGCACCATCTCCGGCCAGGCGATCCTGTCAGGGATGCGTCCGCACCTGAAACGCGCCTTCGGCCCGACCGTCCTGGCCATCGAGGCGGAGGCCATCGCCCCGTACGTCGAAGCGCTCAGGCAGGCGGACCTGGTGCTCGCCGAGGTGGCCGAGATCCCGGCTGGTGAGGCGCCGCCGGACCTTGCCCAACGCGCGCAGGCCGCGCACCGCGCTGCGAGCACCCTGCTCGCGAGCAAGGCAACGGACCCCGAATAGGCAGCACGAGGGCCCCAGCGGCGGACCGCCAAGGCCCTCGACGGAAGGGGGAACTCAGGCGCGCTGCACCGCGCCCCGCGCTCCGTACCAGTAGATGAGGAAGGCGACCGCGCCGCCAACGTAGTAGGCGAGGTCTGCTCCATGCAGGTAGTTGGCCGTCACCCAGTTGAAGGGGCCGCCCCACCCGTAGCCGAGCGACGAGTTCTGGAACGGGATCCCGATCGCGAAACCGACCACCAGGGCCACGAGAGCAGTGGTGCCGCTCGGCAATCGGGCGAAGTCGACGACCGAAGCGGCGTTGGCATGCCTCCCGCGCAGCCACCAGTCAGCCAGGACCACCCCCACGAAGGGCGAGATCCAGTAGCTGATGAAGAGCAGGAAGTTGAAGAAGTTAGCCGAGAAATCGCCGTTGTACTGCAGGATCAGGGTGAACGCAAAGCCCAGGATCGCGACGGCGGCCGCCGAGATGACCCGCTTGACGCGCACCCCTGCCGCCAGCAGGGAGAGCGACCCGGTGTAGTCGTTCATGGCGTTCACGGCGATGGTGCCGATGAAGATCGCGACCATCGCCAGGCTGGCGATGATGGCGCCGTTGCCGCCGAGCACGGAATAGATCGTGTCGCTCGACTCGCCGCCGGTCGCCTGGGTGGCGACCAGCAGGCCGAGGATCTCGAGCCAGCCCGAGGCGAGCGCCATCCCCAGCAGCGTGTACCAGAAGACCTGTCTGGGTGGCGCATCGACCGGGAGGTATCGCGAGTAGTCCGATGCGTAGAGCGCCCACGCCAGCACAAAGCTGGCGACGATCGCCACGTAGGCGACGAACGCGCCGATCTGGTCGGCGCCGCTGAACCCGTCGACCAGGCTGGTATCGGCCTGGCCGAAGATCGAGATGGTGAGCACCACGAACATGGCACCCAGCACGATGGCCATCCACTTTTCGAAGGTGTGAATCGCCTCGTAGCCGAAGATGCCGAGCGCGCCCTGGCAGACCACGATCACCAGCAGGGCCGCCCAAAAGGGCAGCGATGGGATGAGGATGGTAAGCGCGATGGCGCCGAAGACATTGTTGACGCCATCCCAGCCGATGGTGCTCAGCCAGTTGAGCAGGCCCGGAACGACGATCGACTTGCCGAACGGGAGGCGGGCGGCGGGCATCTGGGCGAGCCCAAGCTTCGGCCCCATGGTGCTCAGCAGGGCAACGAAGAACGAGCCCACCAAGTTGCCGACGATGATCGCCAGGATCGAGGTGACGAAGCCCAGCTTGAGGAAGTCAAGCGTCACCAGCGTCCCAATGAAGAAGGCGGCCGGAACCAGGTTCGGCGTGAACCAGACGGTGAAGACTCTCCCGACCGAGCCATAGCGCGCGTTCTCCGGGATCGGCTCCATCCCATGGCTTTCGACCGTCAGGTCGCCCTCGCGCGCGGGCATCCCTTCACGGCTCAATGCGTCTGTTGTCATCGCCATCTGCAGATCTCCACTCCCTTCCCTTGACCCCCGTTAGCTGCGCAGACGACTTCCGTGCGGACCCTCCCTTCAGGCTCTGGGATTATGGCTTGACGAAGGTGACGGGCCGATCCGAGCCCGCATGGTGGACGACGCTTCGCGACGGGGCGGTCTCGGCCACCACGCGGCCGTGACGGACCACCCAGCGAGCAGCGGGGCGGAGGCGGATCGCCTCCGCTTCATCGGTGCAGTCGAAGACGACGAAATTGGCAGGAGCTCCCTCGCCGATGCGCCAGTCAGGAATCTCGGCGGCGCGCGCTGGATTGCCGGTGACCATCTCGTAGGCCCGGAAGAGCTCCGTGCGACCGGTCATCTGGCCCACGTGGACGAGCATCGAGAGCGCGTCGAGCATCGAGCCTCGGCCGAGCGGGTACCACGGGTCCATGATCGAGTCGTGCCCGCAGGCGACGTTGATGCCGGCGGCGTCCAGCTCCTTGACGCGGGTCATGCCTCGGCGCTTGGGATAGGTGTCGAATCGGCCCTGCAGGACGATGTTGTCGAGCGGGTTGGCCACGATCGTCACCCCGGCCCGCTTCAGGATTTGGACCAGCTTGAAGGCATAGTTGTCGTTGTAGGAGGCCATCGCGGTGGTATGGCCGGCCACGACC
>VBJX01000057.1:0-10410 GCA_005879775.1 Chloroflexota bacterium | reverse complement strand
GCCAGGTCGAAGATGAAGTGCACCTCGGCGACCCCGTCGTCGCGGGTCCACTCGTAGTGCGGGATGCCGCCGATCACGTCGCAGCCGAGGCGCATCGCCTCGCGCATCAGCTCCTCACCGTCGGGGAAGGAGAGGATCCCGTCCTGCGGGAAGGCGATCAGCTTCAGCTCGACGATGTCGCGCACCTCGTCGCGCAGCTCGATCAGCGCCTTGAGCGCCACGAGGTTCGGGTCGCAGACGTCGACGTGGGAGCGGATGAGTCCCGTCCCCTGAGCCACCTCCCAGTGAATCGCCTCGAGCGCCCGCACCTTGACGTCCTGGTGGGTCAGCGACGGCTTGCGCTCCGCCCAGGTGAGGATCCCCTCGATGAGGGTCCCTGACTCGTTGTAGCGCGGCTCGCCAACGGTGAGCACCGCATCGAGGTGGACGTGCGGATCGACGAGCGGAGGGGAGAGAAGCGAGCCCTCGGCGTCGAGCTCCGTCGCGCCGTCCGAGCCGATCTCGCCCCGCGGCCGAATGGCGGTGATGCGGCCGTCTGCGACGCCCACGTCGACCGGCTCGGGCTCCTGCCCACCGGTCGGATGCAGGCGCGCGTTGCGAACGACGAGGTCCATGCCACCTGCCCTGCTGCCTGGGTCGGCGACGGCTCGCTCGCCCGGCAGCGCATCATCGCTCCAACTGGTTGCCCATGGAAGCCCCATTCGACACGACGGCCAAGGCGCTGGGCGTACAGTAGCCGGTGCCCACTCACGCTCGAATGGAGGCTCCCCCGATGATCGTCGCCACTACCCCGTACGTCGCCGGCCAGCGCGTGGCCGAGAGCAAGGGCCAGGTGTATGGGCTCGTGGTCCGCAGCCGCGGCCTCGGCGGAAATATCGCTGCCAGCCTGCGATCTCTGGTCGGCGGCGAGATCCACGAGTACACCCAGCTGCTGGAGGACACCCGTCGCCAGGCGATCGACCGGATGGTCGAGAACGCAACCCTGATGGGCGCCAACGCGGTGATCTCGATGCGCTTCGACAGCTCGGAGATCGGCACCACCATGACCGAGATCGTGGCGTATGGCACTGCGGTGGTGCTCGAGCCCGATGCCTCCGCGCCCCAGATGAAGACGGAATAGGCGACGGCAATGTCGAACGCGGTGCGCATCGCCCTTGGCGTTGGAGGCGCACTCTTCCTGCTCGGCGGACTGGTCGCGACCGTGGCGGGCTTCTACGAGGGTCTCTGGCCGGCATTCCTCGGCGGGGTGGCGATCGTGGCGGTCACCCTGGAGCGAACGCGCTACCGCTCCGAGGAGGCGGAGCGTTCATCGGCCGACCCGGGGCCAGGAGGCGGGGAGCCATCGGTGCCGAGCGCGCCATTCCAGGCGACCGAGGAGCTGTTCGTGGATCCGACGAGCGGGAAGCGGCTGCGGGTCTACGTCAACCCGGCCACCGGCGAGCGGCGCTACCACGCCGAGGGGCAGCGGGGAGGACCTCGGCCCTAGGCCTTGATCCGCTCGCCGGCAGGATCGAAGAGCGGCTCGGCGCTCACCGTGCAGCCGATCCAGTCGCCGAAGACCTCCACCTCGGCCCGCTGCCCGACGTTCGCCAATGGGGGCGGAACGTAGGCGTAGGCGATGCTTCGCTCGACCGCGAAGCCGTAGCCACCTGACGTGACCCGTCCCACTACCTCGTCGTGCACGCGCACCGGCTCGTTGCCGAGCGCCACGGACCGGGGATCGTCCAGGACCAGGCAGACGAGACGCTTGCGTGGTCCGGCCTCCTTGGCCGCGACGAGCGCATCGCGGCCGATGAAGCCAGCCTCCTTGCCGAGTCGCACGGCGAAGCCGAGCCCCGCCTCGTATGGTGTCTCCTCCGGGGTGATGTCGCTCGACCAGACCCGGTAGCCCTTCTCCAGCCGCAGGCTGTCGATGGCCCGATACCCTCCGGCCAGGAGGCCGTCCGGCCGTCCCGCCTCCCAGAGGGTGTCCCACAGCAGGAGGCCGTACTCCATCGGGCAGTAGAGCTCCCAGCCGAGCTCGCCGACGTAGGTGACTCGCAGCGCGGTGACCGGCACGTGGCCGATGCTCATCGCGCGCGCGGTCAGGTACGGGAAGGCCTCGTTGCTCACGTCGTCGCTGCTGGTTGAGGCCAGGATCTGACGCGCCATCGGCCCCCAGATGCCGATGCAGGCCCGTGACGAGGTGACGTCGCTGACCGTCACGCTGCCGTCCTCCGGCGCGTGGCGCCGGATCCAGCCCAGGTCGTGGTTGCCGAAGGCGGTGCCGGTGACGATGAAGAAGCGCTCCTCGCCGAGGCGGGTGACGGTGAAGTCGCACTCGATCCCGCCATGGCGGTTGAGCATCTGGGTGTAGGTGATCTTGCCCACCGGCCGATCCATCTCGTTGTCGCAGAGGTGCTGGAGGAAGGCGAGCGCGCCGGGACCCACGATCTCGATCTTCGAGAAGCTCGTCTCGTCGAAGAGCGCGGCCGCCCTCCGGGTGGCGAGCGACTCGGCACCGATGGCCGACGACCAGTGCTGCCCGGCCCAGCCACGCGGTCGGAGCGACTCGTCACCGGCCGCGGCGTTCGACTCGAACCAGTTGGGACGCTCCCAGCCCGACTTCTCGCCGAAGGCGCAGCCCAGCTCGGCCAGCCGCGGGTAGGTGGGGGCCAGGCGCAGCGGGCGGCCGGAGTGCCGCTCCTCATACGGGTAGTGGATGTCGTAGTAGGTGGCATACACCTCGGTGGCGCGGGCCAACGTGTAGGACCGCGAGCGGTACTGCGCGCCGAAGCGGCGGATGTCCATGGTCCACAGGTCGAGCTCCGGCTCGCCGTCCACGATCCAGTGGGCCAGCTGCCGTCCCAGGCCGCCTGCCCCCGCGATCCCGTGCGCGCTGAAGCCGGCGGCCACGAAGAGGCCGCGAACCGTCGACTCGCCGAGGATGAACTCGTTGTCCGGGGTGAATCCCTCCGGCCCGTTGATGAGCCGCGTGATCCCCACCTCGTGCATGGCGGGCACGCGGCGCACCGCCCCGGCGGAGATCTCCTCGAAGCGCGGCCAGTCAGGGTCCAGCAGTTTTCCGTTGAAGTCCGGCGGGATGCCGTCGAGTGACCAGGGCGCCGGGTTGCGCTCGTAGCCACCCATCACCAGGCCGCGCACCTCCGGGCGGAAGTAGACGAGGTTGTCCGGATCGCGCAGCTGGGGCAGGTCCGGCGTTACGCCCTCGATCGGCTCGGTGACCAGGTACTGGTGGGCGAACGGGATCACCGGCACGGAGATCCCCGCCATCCGCCCGAGCTCCGCGGCGAACATGCCCGCGGCGTTGACCACCACCTCGCAGGCGATGCGGCCTCGCTCGGTCTCGACGCCAGTGACCCGGCCCCGCTTGACCTCGATGCCGGTCGCCCGCGTCCTCGGCAGGATGGTGGCTCCGCGGCTGCGCGCCGCGGCCGCCAGCGCCTGGGTCAGTCCCGATGGGTCGAGGTAGCCATCGGTCGGCAGCCAGGCGGCACCCAGCACCCCATCGGTGACCATCAGCGGAAAGCGATCCTGCGCCTCCTCGGCGCTGACGAGCTCCATCGGCAGGCCATAGGTCTTGGCCCAGCCCGCCTGGCGACGTAGCTCCTCCATGCGCTCCGGGGAGCAGGCCAGCCGCAGCGAGCCGACCTCGCGCCAGCCCGGGTCGACCCCGGTCTCGGTGGCGAGCTGGCGGTAGGTGGCGACGCTGTCGACCATCATCCGGGTCAGCGTGGGGGTCGAGCGGAGCTGTCCCACCAGCCCCGCGGAATGGAAGGTGGAGCCGCTCGTCAGCTCGGACCGATCGAGTAGCACCAGGTCGTTCCAGCCCATGGCCGTCAGGTGATAGGCGATGGCCACGCCCCCGACCCCACCGCCGATGATCACCACGCGCGCCTGCTCCGGGACGGTCCCGGCCCGATCAGCCACGCGCCGCCTCGTAGAGCTGGACCTCGAAGCCGAGCCCGGTGGCGTTGTGCAGCATCCGCTCGAAATGCTCATCGGCATAGGCGACGAAGTCCACGTCGAGCGTTGAGATCGCCTGCTGCAGGACCCCCCACATCGCCTCGCGGAAATCGGAGACGACCCGCATCAATGCCAGCCGCGCCAGGCGCGGTGGGTGAACGTCGCCCTCGTAGGCCTCCAGCAGGACGGCGTCCTCATCGGGCGTCAGATCGTGGTTGACGCTGAAGTTGCCCAGGTCGAAGAACGGGTCGCCCATGCCGGCGTACTCCCAGTCGACGATCCTGATCCGCTCGCCGTCATCGATGAAGTTGGCGTTCAGCAGGTCGTTGTGGCAGGGGCGCAGCTCGATCGGCGCCTCCAGCAGGGCGCGCTCGACCCTGTGTCCCACCGCGTGGGCCTCGTCCCAGGCGTCGGGGCGCGCGACCCCGCGCGAGGTGGCGAGTGCCAGGTAGGCCTCAACGATCCGCAGGGGAACGAAGAGTCCCGGTATCGCGGGGCCGCCGTGAACGCGGCGGACCGAGTCGGCGACGCGCTCCAGGATCGGCGGCTCGTGGACCTGCTCGAGGCTCACCGGCGTCCCGACGATCAAGCGGGTGAGGAGATAGCCCTCAGGCCGGATGAATGCGGTCACCTCCGGCCCGATCCCCACCCCGGCCGCGGCAACGGTGGCGGCATGCTCCACCTCGCGGCTGATCCCCAGCAGGTGGGTGTCGTTCCCACCGAGTCGAATGACGTAGCGCTCTTCCTCGCCCGCCACGGTGATCAGGTAGTTGCGGTTGGTGATCCCCCCGGACAGCGGCGTCAGGCTCAGCTCCCGATCGGCCGTCTCCGGCACCCGCTGCAGGGCCGCGACCAGCTGGTCGCGCAGCTCGCCGCGGAGGGGCCCGTCGTTGCCGTTAGTCATGAGCGCCAGCCTAGCGAGCCAGATGCGAAGCGGCGCGACGATGGCTCGCCGCGCCGCTCCGGTGGGTGCGAGGGAAGACCGTCAGGCGATCACAGCCTCGCCGGTTGCGAGGTCGGCCTCCACGCGATCCGCTCTACCGCGCTGGACCATGAAGTAATAGATCGCGCCGACGATCACCACGGCGCCAACCAACGTTTCGAACACCGGCCAAGCAGGCAGCCCCGTCAGGATGTTGGGGGTTCCGTCGGCGTGCTTGCCGATGGCGATGAACGTGTTGATAAACGGGTTCGACCACGTGTTACGGAGGTCGGATCCGAAGGGGCCGAAGATTGGACTGGTCCAGATGCCGATGTTGATGACCATTAGCCCGCCCCACACCAAGGCGAGGATGTTGAGGATCGTCCCCCAGCTGCCGAGGCTGAACCACGCGCCCTGGTGGGGCCATCCCCTAGTGCGCGCGACGAGCACGCCAAGGTTGCAGAGGATGTAGCTCAAGTAGATCATCCCGGTGGCCGCGATAGCCAGGTAGATCGAGCCGAGCGCACCCATGACCACCAGCGGCAAAGCGCCAAGGACGCCCACCGCCACCGAAGCATTGGCCGGGGTGCGGAACGTCGGATTGACGTGACCCCACGCGCCGCCAAAGGGCAGCCGGCGATCGCGCCCCATTGAGAACATGAGGCGCACGGTCGAACCTTGGATCGCCAGGGTGCAGACGTAGACGGCGATGAGGATCATCACCAGGTACAGGTCACCGACAGTCGCGAATCCAAGGCTGAAGGTGAGGTTCTGCTTGATCGTGTCGGCGATCGGGAAGCCGAATGCCTGGCCGCTCGCCACGGCGGCCCCGACGTCCTGGAACGACAGCGTTACAGCCAGCAGGAAGATGGCACCCACCAGGCCGGAGAGCCAGATCGCCGATAGGACGCCACGCGGTGCCTGCTTGCCCGCGTCGAGCGTCTCCTCCCCGTAGGTGCCCGCGGTGTCGAAGCCATAGACCACGAAGAGGGCCATGAACATGCCCACCAGGAAGATTGGCAGGTAGCCGCTGTCTGACAGGTTCGCCGTGTAGGAGGTATCGAACAGGATCGAAGGCGGCTGGTGGTTTGCGAAGATCAGAAGGATCAGAGCGAAGACCACCATCCCGGCAATCTCCGCGGCGACCCCAATGTTGTTGATGAGAGCAAAGAGGCGCACTCCTTCGATGTTGATGAGGGTGGTGGTGACCAAAGCCGCGAGACCAACGAACTGCCACATGTCAAGCCCGGGCACCGGGGAGTCGCTGGCAAGGTCGAAGCCCATGCTGGTGGAAAGCACGAGTGGCACCGTGGCTGCGACAGCCGCCGTGGTCACCACGCCCGCCCAGAAGTAGATCCAGCCGGTGAACCATCCGAGTGTCTTGTTCGAGAGCCGCTTCGACCACTGGTAAATCGAACCGGCCACCGGAAAGTGACTGGACAGCTCCGCAAAGTTGAGCGCCACGAAGGTCTGGCCGAGGATGACGAGTGGCCAGGCCCAGAAGATGGCCGGACCGCCCACGCCGAAAGCGACAGCCTGGTTGGTGAAGGTGCCTGTTGAGACGCTGATGTAGCTGAAGGCGATCGCGAAGTTCGACAGAAACCCAAGGGTTCGCCGGAGTTCAGGCTTAATACCGAGCGATCGCAGATGCGCGTCGTCGCGCGCGGCCTGTTCGGTTTGCATCTGGTCCGCGGTCAAGAGGGTCCTCCTACTCCTTGCACACGCCGGGTGTGGGGTCTCACCGGAAACGGAGCCGCGAGGGATCGGTCTGCGAGCGGCGAGGCAGCAGTGTGGGCGGCCGCTCCGGGCCCAGTTGGCGGGCAGCATAGGAGCGCCAGATGGCGCGAGTCAATGACTTTGCTTGCCGCTCCTATCATCGGTTCGTGACCGCCGCAGACGACGCTCGCCCACTGATCGTGGTGACCCTGCACGGCCCGGAGCAGGCGGCGACAGAGGAACGCACCTGGGCAACCTTCGACAACTACCTGGAGGCTGTCCGACGGGCCGGCGGCGAGCCGATTCCGATCGACCCAGCGGCCGGTGCGGCTGGGCGCGCATCGGCCTTTTCGCGCATGGATGGCCTGCTCCTGCCGGGCGGCGCCGATCTCGATCCGTCCCTCTACGACCAGGCATCGCACCCCGCGACCCACGTCGAGCCGGCGCGCGACGATCTCGAGTTGTCGGCCTGGCGGGCGGCCCGCGAACGCGGCGTCCCGGTCCTGGGCGTCTGCCGTGGCTTCCAGGCGATCAACGTCTTCTCATCTCGACCCGTCCTCACGCCTGGCCGCCATCCTGGGCGAGACTGACCCGCTCACCTTCACCGAGGTGAACAGCTACCACCATCAGGCGATTCGTCCCGAGGACCTCGCGCCCGGCCTCCGTGCCGCCGGAACGGCGCCGGAACACGGCGGCAGCCTGGTGGAGGCGCTCGAGGCGGAGGATCCCGACGACTGGCTGATGGGGGTCCAGTGCCATCCCGAGCGGCCCGAACTCATCGGCCCGGAGTTCGAACGCCTGTGGCGTGCCTTCGTCGAGGCGGCTAGGTCAGGTCGACGAAGACGTTCTTGACCTCGGTGTAGAGCTCAAGGGCATGCATCCCCAGCTCGCGCCCGATGCCGCTCATCTTGTAGCCGCCAAAAGGCGCCTCGGTATGGACGCTGGTGTTCGAGTTGATGCTCAGCACTCCCGCCTTGACCTCCTTGGCCACGCGCAGTGCCTTGCCGATGTCCCGGCTCCAGATGGAGCCCGATAGACCGTAGGGCGTGTCGTTTGCCAGGCGGATCGCATCGGCCTCGTCGCTGAAGGGGATGATCGCCACCACCGGGCCGAAGATCTCCTCGCACACGATCCGCATGTCCGTACGAGCGCCGTCGAAGATGGTCGGTGTCCAATACGCCCCGGCATCGAACGGGTCGCCCGATGGCGGCTCGCCGCCATAGATGAGCTCCGCCCCCTCTCCCCGGCCGATGGCCACGTAGTCGGCCACTCGCTCCCGCTGCCGTTCGCTGACCAGGCTGCCCATCTCGGTCTTGTCGTCGGCCGGGTCGCCAACCACGACCTTCTTCGTGGCCTCGGTGAAGAGCTCGACGACCTGGTCGTGGGCCGATGCCTCGACGAAGATCCGGCTGCGGGCCGTGCAGTCCTGCCCCGCATTGTCGAAGACCGAGTAGGGTGACTCCGCCGCGAAGCGCTCCAGGTCGGCATCGGCGAAGACGATGTTCGGGCTCTTGCCACCCAGCTCCAGGCTCACCTTCTTCACGTTGCCGGAGGCCAGGCGCATGATCTCCTGCCCCGTAGTCGTCTCGCCGGTGAAGGCGATCTTGCCCACCCCGCCGTGGGCCGCGAGGGCAGCGCCCGCCGTGCCGCCGGGCCCGGTGATGACGTTGACCACGCCCGGCGGGAAGCCGGCCTCGAGGGCCAGCTCGCCCAGGCGGAGCGCGGTGAGCGGGGTGTAGCTGGCCGGCTTGAGGATCGTCGTGTTGCCGGCGGCGAGGGCGGGTCCGAGCTTCCAGCTGGCCATGTTCATCGGGAAGTTCCAGGGGACGATCAATCCCACCACCCCGATCGGCTCGCGCAGGGTGAAGTCGAGACCCGGCTTGGAGACGGGAATCGTCTCGCCGAAGAGCTTGTTGGCCGCGCCGGCGTAGTACTCGAAGACGAGGCTGACGGCGAAGGCCTCGCCGCGCGCCCCGGTGATCGGCTTGCCGACGTTGCGACTCTCGAGCTGGGCGAGCTCCTCCATGTGCTCCTTGACGAGGTTGGAGAGCTTCTGCAGCGTGCGACCACGCTTCGACGCCGACCAGGTCGACCACGGTCCCTCGAAGGCGGCTTGCGCAGCCTTGACCGCGCGGTCGACGTCCTCGGGTCCTCCGAGTGGCGCCCGCGCGATCACCTCGCCGTTCGCGGGGTTGACGACGTCGAAGGTCTGTTCATCGGCCGCGTCAACCTGCTCGCCGCCGATGATCATCTTGGCGTCCTGAACCGCGGCGGCCCGCGTGTCGGTAGTCATATGAGCCTCACTCGGGAAACTTTGATTCTAGGATCGTGGCGCAAAGAGCGCTCAGCTCTCCTAACGGCAAAGATGAGGCCGATTCTGCCGCTCAGACCTCGTCTGGGCTGAACCCTCACGCTCAGCAGGCCCGCTGGACGCCACCCTCCAACCATCCAAGATGGCGGTTAGGAGCGCTCAGCGCTCATGCCGCTCAAGGCGGTCTTGGCCCGCCATCTCAGAAGTAGTTGACGCTGATGCCGCCGTCGATGACGAAGTGCGCGCCGTTCGTCCAGCGCGACTCGTCGGAGGCGAGGTAGATCGCCGCGTTGACGATCTCCTCCGGCTTGCCGAAGCGCCCCGTCGGGTTGCGCGCGAGCCGCAGCTGCTTGGCCGCTTCGTCCTTGAGCAGCCAATCCATGAGCAGCGGCGTCTCGATCGGGCCGGGGCAGATGGCGTTCGAGCGCACGCCGCGTGGCCCGAACTGGACGGCGAGCGAGCGGGTCAGTGACAGGACGGCACCCTTCGAGGCGGTGTAGGCGTCCTGCGGCACCGAGCAGCCGAGGAGCGCAACGAAGCTGCTGATGTTGATGACCGAGCCCGATCCCTGCTCGAGCATCCGGGGGATGGCGTATTTGCAGCCCAGGAAGACGCCGCGAAGGTTGACCGCCATCACCTGGTCCCAGACAGCCACGTCGGTGTCGATCACCGAGTGGTCCGGCTCGGGCATGACCCCGGCATTGTTGTAGAGGATGTCGACCTGGCCGTAGGTCGCAACCGCATGGTCCACCATCGCCTTGGCATCGGGCTCCCGGCTGACGTCGGTGCGCACGAAGCTGGCCTGGCCGCTGGCCCCCGCCACCAGGTCGACGGTCTCGCGACCGCCCGTCTCGTCGTACTCGGCGACCACCACCCGCGCGCCCTCGGCGGCAAACATCTGCGCGGCCACGCGGCCCATGCCGCTGCCGGCCCCGGTGATGATGGCGACCTTGCCTTCGAGCCTCATCAGCCTCGCTCCATGTAGGTAGTGCGCGACCACGTTGGCACCGAAGATGTCGGCCGCCGCTTCGCTCTCTTCAAGCTCGCGGATCGCCTCGTGCAGGGCCCGCGGCATCCGGTCGCAGCCGGTCGCGACGTACCCGTTCCCGACGTACTCGGCGGGCGGCTCGATCTCGCGCTCGATCCCCAGCAGCCCCGACCCGACGACGGCGCCGTAGGCCAGGTACGAGTTCATGTCGCCGCCGGGGAAACGGTTCTCGACGTGCAAGGCAGCCCCGTCCCCGACGACCCGGAACCCCGTGGTCCGGTTGTCGCGGCCCCAGACCACGTTCACTGGCGCCCACGATGCGACCGCGTAGCGCTTGTATGAGTTGACGTTCCAGGCCCAGAAGACGGAGAGCTCGCGGGCATAGGCCATCATCCCGCCCAGGAAGTGGCGCATCGTCTTGGACATGCCGTATGGCTCGGCCTTGGCGTCGTAGAAGAGCGGCTTCTTCCCGGGCTTGTCCCAGAGCGACATGTGGAGGTGGCCGCT
>VBJX01000193.1 GCA_005879775.1 Chloroflexota bacterium | reverse complement strand
CCGTCTACGTGGACCAGATCGTGGAGGGCGGGTTCAGCACGCCCCCCATCGCCCTGCCCGGTCCGGAGGAGTTCTACAACACGGGCGACTCCAACAACCTGGGCACCCCCGACGACCCCAGCGTCTTCACCCCGGTGTCGGCGGCGGCGGGGGGCACGGTGTCCGGGGTGAACGTGGTCTTCAACGCGTTCCGGCCGGGCGACCCCCTGCCCGTGGGCGACGAGGGCTTCGTGGAGCTCTTCCTGCCCTTCTCCTTCAAGGTCTGCGGGCAGGCGTTCGACTCCGTGTTCGTGAACGCCAACGGCCACTTGACCTTCGGCGCGGCCGCCGCCTTCCCCGATTTCCTGATCACGGCCAACGCCATCCTGGAGGGTCCGCCGCGCATCGCCCCCCTCCGGGCCGACCTGGATCAGAGCGCGGGGGGAGAGGTGACCTTCGACCAGACGTCGAACGAGTTCACGGTGCGCTGGGACGCGGTGCCGGAGTTCCTCATCGGGGGATCGAACACCTTCAAGGTCACGCTCACGCGCTCGACCAACCAGGCCACCTTCGAGTACGACGGCCTCACCGCGACGGGCGGCCTGGCCGGCCTGAGCTGCGGCGGCGGGCTCACCTCCGGATTCGAGAAGGAGCAGGAGCTGCGCAGCCGCCATCACGACCTGGCCGACCACGAGTTCCAGGACGTCAACCTGAACAAGCGAACGGCCGCCTTCGAGATCTTCACCGCCTCCGACAACGACCTCGACGGGGCGCGCATCCGCCTGGTGAACTTCAAGAAGGGATTCGAGGACGTTTTCGAGGACAACGACACCCTCGCCCACGCCACTCACGTCCGCCTGCCCTTCGACACGTCCTCCCTGGACCGTTTCAGCGCGATCGACCCGGTGGGGGGCGACGTGGACTTCTACCGGTTCTCGGCGAAGGCGGGCGACCACCTGGCCCTGGAGGTCGTGCGCGGTACCTTCGATTCCACGATCGGCGTCTTCGACGCGGATTCGGGCGCGCTCCTGGCCAGCAACGACGACGGCGGCGGGGGCGTGCTCTCGCGGCTGCTGCTGACCGCCAATACCGACCTCAACCTGGCGGTGGCGGTCAGCGCCTACCCCGACTTCGCGTTCGACGGCAGCGGCTCGGAGGGAGGCCGTTACGTGCTCTACCTCAGGCGGTACCGGGGCACCGTGCTCCCCGCGGGCGACGATACCGCCACCGCGGTGCCGCTCGCCCGCCCCTTCTCGTTCCAGGGCCAGAGCTGGAACAGCGTGTTCGTCAACTCGAACGGAAACCTGACCTTCGGAACGGGGAGCACCGACTTCGGCGAGTCCGTGTTCGACCTGGTGATGGGGCCACCGCGCATCGCGCCTCTGTGGGACGACCTGGACGCCCGCTTCGGCCTGGTCCTGGCGGAGCCCGGCCCCTTCTCGACCTCGATCCACTACGTGAGCGTGCCCGAGTTCTTCTCGGACTCGCCCAACTACTTCTCGGTGCACCTGCTCCCGTTCGGCACAACCCGGATCGAATACGGGCCGACCGCGCGCAGCGATTCGCTGGTGGGCATCACCCAGGGATCGGGGGTGGCCGACCCCGGGGAGACCGACCTGTCCGCGCGGCCGTTCTTCGGGAATCGCGGCACCATCTACGAGCGGTTCAGCGTGACGGACGGCTTGGTGCTCGAGCCGTTCGACCTGTCGTTCCGCGACCTGTTCTTCGTGCCGCTGCTCTGAGCGCGGGGCCGATCATCCCGTCGTATCGGGAGTGCACCGTGAAGGGCGTCCCGCGCGCCGTTCTACCGGGTGTCCTAGGGTTTGTTGCCTCCCTTGGCTCGTCGGTCGTGGCGGTGGAGCAACGACCACCGACACCCTCCCCGACCCGAGGCCAGCTCTTGTGGCAGTACGAGACGGGTGGCTGAGTCTTCTCTTCTCCCGCGGTCGCGGGAGACCTCGTGTTCATTGGTTCCTGCAACGGTGTCGTCCACGCCATCGATAGGAGGACTGGCCAGGTCCAATGGAAATACGATGCTCTCAAAGACGGAGGGAAGCGAGCCGAGTTTCATGGGAGCTCGGTTGTCACCAAAGATCTGTTGGTAGTGGGAAGTGATGACCGTAGTCCCAACGGAGTGGGATGGATCTACGCATTCGAGCAAAGAACGGGAAAGGTCCGATGGAAGTATCGAGCGGGCGCCGGAGTCATGGCAGATCTTGTCCGTGACGAGGACCGCCTCTACGCGGTTACCCTCGGAGATGAGGTGGTGTGCCTCGATCTCTCTACCGGACGACCGCGGTGGCGATTCTCAAGCGGCTGGGTCAATGAAAAGATGACGAATGTCGCGGCGGCCCCAGCCGTGAACGAAGGGCGAGTGCTGTTTGGCGGGCAGAACGGCGTAGTCCATGCCCTCGACACGAGGTCCGGAAGGTTGATCTGGAAGCGAGACGTCGGTGCCGCGGTCATCACGCCTCTGGTGGTGGCGTCTGGCGCGGTCTACTTCGGAACCTTCGACCAGCGCCTCCACCGTGTGGCCCTGAGCCCCGCGGCCA
>VBJX01000192.1:2101-3388 GCA_005879775.1 Chloroflexota bacterium | reverse complement strand
CCAATCGGGGAGGTAGACGAGGCGTGACCAGTCCCCGCCGGCTTCCGTCAAGCGGTGCAGCAAGGGCAGGGATTGGGCGAGAGCGTCGTGGGCGGAGACGCAGCGTTCCCACGACCACCCGAGCAGGAGCAGCCAAGTCGTCGGGATGATGATTGCTGCCAGGGCGAGCGCCTTGGCGTCCTCCCGCTCGCGCTTCAAGGCGACTGTCCCCGTGTCGCATCCTCCATGCTCGAGGCTCCCTCCTCGCGATTCGCCGGCCCTCCGTCTCGCCGACGCGCCCGGGGCCTGCACTTGTCGGCCGGCCAGAGAAAGGAGGGCGCGCGACTCACTGCTGACAAGACGCCTTCGACCCTACCGCGGCGACGCCCCCTGAGTACTGGGAGAAAACTACCTTCGTTGCGGGCGGAGCGTCAAGATCGCGGCAGAGTCACTGGGGCGGGCCCGGACGATACCGAAGCGGTGTGTCGAAGTATCCTGTGAGGGGTTGGAGAGAGTCTCTGCTCATGTCCAGACGGCGGTCAAGCGGAAGACGAAGCGAACGCAATGGGAGGCCACCGAACCAGGCCGCCGACGGTGACGCGTCCCAGCCACCGATAGTCAGGCGCGTGGCGTCCTCGTTCTCCATCTGGCCGGACGTTTCTTGGGTGAGCTTGAAGGAGCAATGGCCCCACCTCGTGGTCGTTTTCGTCGCGCTCTTCAGCCTGTACGCCTACAGCGCGCCGCGCACGGTGGCCCTCGAGGACGATGGCCTCTTCATCATGTCGTCCTACTTCCTGGGCATCGACCATCCGCCCGGTTATCCGTTGCACACCCTGCTCGGCAGGCTCTTCACGCTGTTGCCGGTCGGATCGATCGCCTTCAGGGTCCACCTCCTGAGCGCGTTCTTGGGCGCGCTCACCTGCGTCGTGATGTGGCTCGTCGTACGCTCCCTTTTGGGCAACCGCGTGAGCGCTTACACGGGCGCCCTGCTGTACGGACTCTCGGCTACGTTCTGGTCGCAGTCCATCATCGCCGAGACCTATACCCTCAACACGTTCTTCTTCTTTGCTCTCGTCCACCTGGCGCTCGGTTTCCTCGCGACGAAGAACCTG
The DNA here is from genome assembly GCA_005879775.1 of Chloroflexota bacterium. GTDB lineage: Bacteria > Chloroflexota > Limnocylindria > QHBO01 > QHBO01 > CF-167. The sequence continues at coordinate 2,297 of VBJX01000192.1, read as the reverse complement.
CGACTGCTCTATGTCCTTGCCGGCGTGTTCGGGCTGAGTCTGGCCAACCATTGGCCTTTGATGCTCCTCTCCACGCCGTGTCTGGCCCTGCTCCTCGTTCCGGCGCGACGTGAGGTCCTTCGTACGTGGCCAAGAATGCTCGGCATCGCGGTCATCGCGTGTCTGCTTCCCTATGCGTGGATGGTCGCCCGCTCCC
>VBJX01000192.1:0-2045 GCA_005879775.1 Chloroflexota bacterium | reverse complement strand
CTATTCTACGTATCACGTCAAGGGTGCCGGCACGTCGACGTGAGCCAGAGCGCCGCCGTGGCGGACAGGTTTCGCTATCTCGCCTTCCTTCTCGCGGAGATGGTGCGTCAGTACACGCCCGTGGGCGCAGCGCTTGCGGGGTTCGGACTGGTTCAGCAATGGCGGCGATGGAACGTGGCGACGACGTCCGCCCTGCTGGCGGGCTGGCTCGGCAGCTCGCTGGTGCTGGGAGCGATGCTCGGCTTCGACTACGAGCCCCTGATGACCACTGTCATACGCCGCTACCCACTGATTCCCTACGGGGTCCTGTCCATCTGGCTGGTCCTGGGGCTGGACGCGCTGACGTCGAGAGTCCGTCGCGCCAAAACGGCAGTTCGGATTGCCTTGGCGGGGGCGCTGGTGGCCGTCGTGTTCCTCTCTCATTGGACAGCCAACCTGCGACGAGACGACACGTGGGCTCGGCACTACGCGACGGCGGTCTTGCAGGCGGTTGACAAAGGAGCCGTCCTCTTCGTCCACGGCGACGACGCCGCGTTTCCCATCGGATACATGAACAAGGTCGAGGGTGTCCGCCCCGACGTGACCCTGTACAACGACGACGGTCTCCTGTTCCGCAATCGGCTGTTCCGTTTCGACGCGCCGGACGGGGCCAGGCAACTCGGTGCCTTCGTGCGGGATTGTGCGAGCGCCCCATCTACTACGCCGGGGGCGACATTCCCCACGAGTTCTCGGTAGAGGATGGGGGCCTGTACTCAAAGGTTCGCAAGGACCTGCCGGGAAGGCGCATGGTCTTCGAGCTTTCTGGAGCCACTCGTGCCTTCATCGAGCGGATGGAGAGGACGACCTCCTATGATCCGTGGACGCTGCATCAGCGCGACATGCTGCGCCGACGGATTACGGGGATTCTCTCGTACTTCAAGTACTATGAGCCCGAAAGGTTCCTGGCCACCGGCCTTGCGCCCTACTACGACCTGCTTGCCAAGACGCCGTATGGTGCCCTCGGCAGGCTCACGACGGCGGTGCTCGACAAGGCCGAGCCTTCCGAGTTCCTGGCCTACGTCCAGGCGGCCTCGGCGCTCCTCGAAGATACGGGCTCGAAGAGCGAGCGGGCGTGGCCGCCGTACATGAAGGCCCTGGTCCTGCTGCGATCCCGGCGCGACGCGGAGGCCGTGGCCAGCCTCGAGGAGGCGGTGACGATCTATCCGCATCGCAAGAACCCGGCGGCGCTTGCGCTGCTGCAGTATCACTCGGAGCACGGAAACCGGGAGGCGTTCCTCGAGATGGGCAACCGTCTTTTCCGCGGGCAAACCCTCGATCCATCCACGGCCGAGACGCTGCGCCAGTTGGGCGCGCGGCTCGGTCTGTAACCGCGGCCCCCGCCCATGCGCTCCCCCCTCGTCTACCTGACCGTCCTCGTCGTCGCCACCTGCGGGCTCGTGTACGAGCTGGTGGCGGGGACCCTGGCCAGCTACGTCCTCGGCGACTCGGTCACCCAGTTCTCCACCGTCATCGGCGTCTACCTCTCGGCCCTCGGCCTCGGCTCGTGGCTCTCGCGGTACGTGCAGCGCGGCCTCGCCCGGCGCTTCGTGGAGGTCGAGCTGGCGGTGGCCCTGCTGGGTGGGGCTTCCGCCCCCCTCCTCTTCCTGGCCTTCGGCTACCTCCCGGATTTCTTCCGGCCCGTGCTCTACGCGATGGTGGTCCTGGTGGGTACGCTGGTGGGCCTCGAGATCCCCCTCGTCATGCGCCTCCTGCGCGAGACCGTCGACTTCAAGGAGCTGGTGGCCAAGGTCCTCACCTTCGACTACCTGGGCGCGCTCTTCGCCTCCCTGCTCTTCCCGATCCTGCTCGTCCCGCGCCTCGGGCTCGTGCGCACGTCGATCCTCTTCGGCCTCGCCAACGCGGCGGTCGGCCTCTGGTCGACCTGGCTCTTCGCCCCCCTCATGGGGGCGGTGACCGACCTGCGGGTGAAGGCGGTGGCGGTGCTGCTGGCCCTCACCGTCGGCTTCGCCTACTCGGAGCGGATGACCGATCTCGCGGAGGAGGGG
>VBJX01000191.1 GCA_005879775.1 Chloroflexota bacterium | reverse complement strand
CCTTCCCGATCACGATCCTGACACTCGGCCTCTTCCTGCTGGTCATCAACGCCCTGATGCTGCTGCTGACGAGCGCCATCAGCGACCAGCTGACGCTCGGCTTCCATGTCGGCAACTTCGGCGACGCGCTCCTCGGCTCGATCGTGATCTCGATCGTCGGCTGGCTCCTGTCGATGGTCGTCAAGTCAAGCCGATTCGCCACCGGCGCCTGACCAGCCGCCGCACCAGGCGGCCATGAACCGAGCGCCCGCTGCCAGCAGCCTCCTCTTCGTGATCGCCGCCGGGCTGGCGATCCTGCTCAGCGGCCCGCTTCTCCTCTTCAACCCGTGGTTCGTCTCGTTCGAGCAGGGACGCTTCGGAGTGGCGCCGTCGCTGGAGTCCGACCAGGCGGGCGTCGACCGGGTGACGGCGCCCATGCTGGCCGACCTGGTGCGCAACGGTGACTTCGGCGAGAGTCTGAACGGGAGCACGCCGATCCTGGATGCGGCCGAGCGCAGCCACATGCGCGACGTGGGCGGGCTGGTCCGGGCCCTCCTCGCCATCGAGGTCGTGGCCCTGATCGTCCTGGCCATCGCCGGACGGCGGCTGCGGAACGCACGGGCACGCCGCGGACGACTGCTGCTGACGGCCGCGGGCGGTGTGGGAGCGGGCGCCATCCTGCTCGCCGCGTTCTTCGCGATCTCGTTCGAGGCAGCCTTCGCCGCCTTCCACGCGCTCTTCTTCGCGGCGGGCACCTGGCAGTTCGGACCGGATTCAAATCTCATCCGGCTATTTCCGGAGCCGTTCTGGTTCGAGGTCTCGCTCCTGGCGGGCGCGAGCATCGTCCTGTCGGCGCTGATCGCCGCACTCCTCGGGCGACGAGACCTGCGACTGGCGGAGGCGGCGGCCTAGCGCTCGGCTACACTCGCGGCGATGGGCTCCTCAATTCGGATCGGACGCATTGCCGGCATCCAGATCGGGCTGCATGCCTCGTGGTTCGTCATCTTCTTCATCGTCGCGTACCTGTTCGCCGCGGGCACCCTGCGCCAGTACCACTGGGAGGAGCCGCTCTACTGGCTGGTGGGGGCGACGATCTCGTTCCTCTTCTTCGCATCGGTCCTGGCCCATGAGATGAGCCACGCGCTGGTCGCCCGCCGCGTTGGGCTGCGGGTGCGCGACATCACCCTGTTCATCTTCGGGGGCGCCACCAGCCTGGAGGACGAACCGAAGCGGCCTCGTGACGAGGCGATCATGGCCGTCGCCGGCCCGATCACCAGCCTGGTCCTGGGTGCTGTGCTGTGGGGGATCGGGGCCGCCCTCGAGCACGAACAGGAGCAGCTGAGCGCCATCGCCAGCTGGCTGGGGATCGTGAACTTCAGCCTGGGGCTCTTCAACCTGATCCCCGGCTTCCCGATGGACGGCGGCCGCATCCTGCGCGCCATCTTCTGGAAGGTCCGCGGCGACCGCTACGCGGCCACCCGGAATGCCGCGACCATCGGACGTGCCTTTGGCTACCTGCTGATCTCAACGGGATCTGGCTGGCGCTCATCGGTTGGTTCCTGTCGAACGCGGCCGAGGCCTCGGTGGCGCAGATGAGCGTCGAGCGCTCGCTGCGCGGCATCAAGGTGCACGACGTGATGGAAGCCGATCCGCCGTCCATCGGGCCCAACGAGAGCGTGGCGGACCTCGTCAACGAGCGGATGATGCGCGGCGGGCAGCGATCGTTCCTGGTGCGCCACGACGACGGCGGACTGGCCGGGATCGTGACCCTCTCCGACGTGCGGCGCATGCCCCGCGAGCAATGGGAAGAGGCGCGGGTCACCGACATCATGACCCGCTACGCCGACCTGGCCACCATCGGGCCCGATGACCGCGTGCAGGCGGCCCTGAAGCTCCTCCAGGAGCGCGAGGTGAACCAGCTGCCGGTGGTCGG
>VBJX01000190.1 GCA_005879775.1 Chloroflexota bacterium | reverse complement strand
GCCCGCACCTCGATCGTCTCGCCGACCGCCATGGGCAGGTCCCACTGGCCGTCGATGCTGATCACCGCCTCTGCCACGGCATGCCGCAGGGTTAGGCGCACCACCTGGTCCTCGCCGGCGACCACGCTGTGCAGCGGGGAGAGATAGGCGGCGACCGGGGTGATGATCATGTTGCGCAGGCGCGGGTCGAGGATCGAGCCACCGGCGCTGAACGAGTAGGCGGTCGAGCCGGTGGGCGTGGCCACCAGCACCGCATCGGCCACGTATGTCGCCAGGTGATCGCCGCCGACGTCGACTGCCACCTGGATCATCCGCACCCGTTGACCGCGGGCCAGCACCACGTCGTTCAGGCAGGCGTGCGTCTCGTGGGAGCCGTCAGCGCGTTGCAGCGTGGCCGAGATGCGAAGCCGCTCCTCGACCGCGTAGTCGCCGGTCGCCACCTGGTCGAGCGCGCGCTCGAGGTCGGTTGGCTCGACCTTGGCCAGGAAGCCGACCCGTCCCAGGTTGACGCCGAGGGTCGGGACCCGCGAGTCGCCGATGGCGCGCGCGGCGCGCAGGAACGTGCCATCGCCGCCCAGGACGCAGATCAGGTCGCTGTCCGCGCCCGACCCACCGATCTGCTCCACGTCATCCGCCGAGGCTTCCCAGGCGTCGGCGCCGTGTGCCTGGCACCAGGCACGGCCCCGCTCCAGGACCGCGCGGGCATCGGGGTTGGTGGGGTTATGGACGAAGCCGACCCGCATCAGTCCGGGTTCCGCAGCCGCGCGGCGATCTCGTCGACTCCCCGGCGCAGGGCGGCCAGCTCGGCAGCCAGCTCATCCGGGGTGACGGCCGCGTAGGAGCGGTCGAGGCCGGCCGCGATCAGCGCCCGCATCAGGCTCGACGGCGAGACGCCACGGCTGCGCGCCACCTCCTCCACCCGCTCCAGCAGGGCGTCGGGCATGCGCAGCGAGACGATCTGTCGCATCGTGTCGGGTGCGAGCTCGTGGATCGGCGCTGCCGCCGGCAGCTCCTCGAAGACGCTCAGCTGCTCGGCCGCGGGCGCGCTCTTGCGCTTCATCGGGCGAATCGTAGTACGCGCGTCACACCACCGAGGTCGTCAGTCGTTCCACCTGGGTTTCCCAGGCGTCCGGGGTGCCCGCGCCGGGCGTGAGCAGGGCCAGGAACTCGACGTTGGCACGAGCAGCGAAGCCGGCCCGCCCAGCGTCCTCCCCGAAACGCAGCAGGACGTCCCGATGGACGGCCGCATCGCGCACGACGCCACCGCGCGGCACCGCCTCGCGCCTAGCCTCGAACTGCGGCTTGACGAGGGCGATGACGCGACCGTCGTCGCTGAGCAGCTCGCCGACATTGGGCAGGACGAGCCGCAGGGAGATGAACGACAGGTCCAGGGTGGCGAGCTGGATCGGCTGTGGGAGCTCGTGGAGCTCACGCAGGTTCGTGCGCTCCATGCTCACCACGCGGGAATCCGCGCGCAGGCGCTCCAGCAGCTGCCCGCGGCCCACGTCGACGGCGTAGACCACTCGCGCGCCGCGAGACAGCAGTACGTCGGTGAAGCCGCCGGTCGAGGCCCCCGCGTCCAGGCAGGCAAGATCTGATGGATCCACCTCGAAGGCGTCCAGCGCCGCCTCGAGCTTCTCACCGCCACGTGATGCCCAGCGACGGGCGGCCAGAACGGTCACCTGCGCGTCGCCGGGCACCAGCTGGCCCGGCTTCAGGGTCCGGCTGCCGGCTCCGGCCAGCTCCACCTGACCCGCCAGCAGGAGGGCCGATGCCTCGGCTCGGGAACGGGCCAGGCCACGTTCCACGAGGAGGAGGTCAAGGCGGATGCGCGCCACCGATGGGATGGAGCTAGGCCGCGCTCTCGCTGGGCGGCTCACTGCGCTCCGCGGGCGCCGCCGTGGCCTCGAGGCCCAGGGCATCGCGGATCTGCTCGGCGATGCCGTCGGCATCGATCCGCTGCTGGCGGCGCAGCTCGTCGACGGCGCCGTGGTGCACGAACCCCTCCGCCAGCGCCACCTTGAGCAGCGGGACACGAACATCGGCGCGGTTGAGGGCGTCGAGCACACCATCGCCGAAGCCGCCCATGGCGGCGCTCTCCTCGGCCGTGACCACCAGGCGGCGGCCGACCGCCTGGGCGGTGATGAGCCGCTCGTCCAGCGGCTTCGCCCATCGGGCATTGACGACCGTGGCGGCCAGGGCGTGGTCGCGCTGCATCGCATCTGCGACCTGCAGGAGCCGCTGCACGATCGGTCCGAAGCCCACCAGGAGCAGGTCTCCCCCGCTGCGCAGCACCTCGCCGCGTCCGATCTGGAGCGGCTCGCCGTCGCGATCGGCCAGGCCTTCGCCGGGGTCTCGCGGGTAGTGGAGGCTGATCGGGCCTTCATGGGCCAGGGCGGTGACCACCATGTCGCGCAGCTC
>VBJX01000043.1 GCA_005879775.1 Chloroflexota bacterium | reverse complement strand
GGCCAGCATCAGCGGCGACGTCTCGCCGGTGTAGGCACCGCTCCCCTCGGCGTGCATCGTCTGGGCGCCGATCCCCAGCCTGCCGGGCTCGACTGAGCTGCCGCCGACCGCCGCGGCGACCGAGGTGAGCCAGATGGCCGGCGGGCAGACCACGGTCCGCGTCGGCTCCCCCGCCGTCCGGTCGCGCACGCTCACGGCGAGCTCGACGGCTGCCTGCTGCGCGACGGGGTTCATCTTCCAGTTGCCGGCGACCAGCGGGATCCTGGGCGCGGGCACCTCAGCTCCTCGTCCGATCGGCGCTGCCCAGCAGGTGCGTCGCGAGCTCCACGAGGCGTCGCAGCCGGTGGTTCATGGCCGAGCGGCTGATCGCCAGCCCGGAGGCCAGGGTGTCCAGGTCCGCGTCGGGGTTGGCGCGACGCTGGGCGGCGGCCTCTCGGAGTCCTTCACCCAGATGATTGAGCTCGCCGGCAGCCTCGAGCCGCCCGATCGCCTGCAGCTGGCGATCGGCTGCCCGCACCGTGCGACCCAGGTTTGCCTCCTCGGCATTGAGCAGGCGGTTAAGCCGGTTCCGGACGTCCCGCCCGACGCGCCCGGTCTCGAACTCCAGCAGCGCCCGGTTGGCGCCCACCACCCGCAACAGGGCAGCGACCTGATCCTGGCCTTTGAGGTAGACCACGTGGCGGCCGCGCCGCTGCATCAGCCCGCCACGGATCTCGTTCTCAGCCAACAGGGCGAGCAGCTCGTTGGCACTGCGCCGATCCCGAAAGACGAGCTCGATGTGCGGTCCGCGCGAGCCGAGCGAGATCGAGCTGCTCCCCAGCAGGACGCCGCGCAGGAAGGCGCGGCGATCATGGGTCGGCGCATCGCGCCACTGCCACTCCCCCGCGCTGAGGCGGTCGACGGGGACCTGGAGGTGATGCCGCCCTGCGGATCCCGAGTCTCGGTTGCTGCCCTGCGCAGCCGAAAAACGGGCGCTGATGTCCCCCACGCCGAGTGAGGCTGCCAGCTGCACCGCGATCCGCGCCGTGGCGTGATCCAGGGTCCGGACCCCGCGACCACCGAGATCGGCATAGAGGAGTCCCTGCAGCTCCGCGCGCCGGCAGCAGGCCCGGGCCGGTTGGATGCGGGCGAGCTCACCCTTGAGCTCGCTGGCGACCAGCACCGATCAGCCTGCCGATGCGGTCGGCCGGGAGATCGTGCGCCGCTGGCGTGGCCGCTCGACGCGGTCCTCCTGCTGGATCCGCATCAGGGCCGCCGCGAGCTTGGCCGGATCGTGGCGATGCGCATTGGCCGGATCGACAAGGTCCTCCTCGACGATGGTGACCGGGAACGATTCGAGGCGTCGCACGTCCACCTGAACCGGCTGCCCGAGCCATCCATCGGGCCGTCGCGCTCCCTGGTTGGCATTGAGCAGCACGTAGTCGATCAGCCCCTCGCCGACGTGATCGATCAGTGCCTCCAGGTGGCGTGCGGCCGAGAACGAGCCGGTCTCTCCCGGCTGGGTGGCCACATTGCAGACGTAGACCCGCATCCCGCCGGCCGCGGCGACCGCGTCGCGGATGTCGGAGATGAGCAGGTTCGGCAGCACGCTCGAGAAGAGGCTTCCGGGGCCGATCACCACCATGTCCGCCTCCAGGATCTGCTCGATCGCCTCCTGGCTGGCTCGCACGTCGTCCGGCTCGATCGAGACGCGCTCGATCGGCTCCTCGGCATGGCTGATCGCGACCTGTCCGCGCAGCTTGCGTCCGGAGGCGAGGGTGGCCTGCAGGTTGAGCGGCACGCTCGTGGCGGGCAGGACCTGGCCGCGCACCGCCAGGACCCGGTTCGACTCTCGGACCGCCTCCTCGAAGTCGCCGGTGACCGCGGTCATGGCGGCGATGAACAGGTTGCCGAAGGCGTGGTCGTCAAGCCCGGAGCCGGGCGGGAAGCGGTACTGCATCAGCTGGGTCATCAGCGGCTCAGCATCGGCGAGGGCGGCGATGCAGTTGCGGATGTCCCCGGGCGGTGCCATGCCGAGCTGCTGCCGCAGGCGACCGCTGCTTCCCCCGTCATCGGCGACGGTGACGATCGCGGTGATGTTGGCCGAGTAGCCCTTCAGCCCGCGCAGCAGGGTCGAGAGGCCGGTGCCGCCGCCGATCGCAACGATCCGCGGGCCGCGGGCCAGGTAGCGCTTGGTGTAGAGCACCTCCATCACCGAGTCGCCTCGGGCGACGAACGGCGAGACGACGCTGCGCATCAGCCCCCACACCCCGAAGGCGGTCACGGCCAGCCCGGCGAGGACGATCAGCGCGGCACGGATCGGCCGATCGAGCCCGGCCCCGGTGAGCGCGTAGATGATCGAGTCGGTTGGCAGCTTTCGGTACAGGTCAACCAGGAAGATCGCGGCGCCCAGGCCGAGCACCGTGATCCCCAGGAAGAGGAGCAGCAGCCAGCGCTTCAGGTGCATCCCCGGGTAGAGCCAGCGCGGGATGCGGAGCCGCTTCATCGTTCGAGCTCCCGGTGGAAGACCGCGACCGAGGTACTGCCCATGCCGCGCAGGCGCTCGGCCAGCTCCTCGGCCAGCGCGATCGAGCGGTGGTAGCCGCCAGTGCAGCCGAGCGCGATCGTCAGGCGTGACTTCCCTTCAGACCGATAGGCGGGCACGGTCAGCTCCAGCAGCTCGACGACCAGGTCGAGGAAGCGGCTGGCAGCCGGCTGCCCCATGACGTAGTCACGGACCGGCGACTGCAGGCCGGAGAGCGGTTTCAGGTCGGGGACGTAGTACGGGTTCGTCAGGAACCGCACGTCGAAGACCAGATCGGCCTCGATCGGGATCCCGAACTTGAAGCCGAAGGTGAGGATGTCGATCAGGAGCTCATCGGCGGCACCCTCGCGCGGGACGATCGAGAAGAGCCGCTCCTTGAGCTGGCCGATGGAGAGGCCGCTGGTGTCGATCACGTGGTCGGCGAGCTCTCGGGTGCGAGCCAGCCGTTCTCGCTCCTCGATGATCCCCGCCTGCACGCCGCTCCTGGTCTGGAGGGGGTGCCGGTGCCGTGTCTCGCTGAAGCGGCTGATCAGGTTGGCGTCGCTCGCCTCCAGGTAGAGCACCTGGAGTGGCGCGTCGCGTTTGGCCAGCCCAGCCCGGGCCGTCTCGATCGCCGGTGCCGGATCACCGGCCCGGATGTCCAGGACGAGGACCACGTTGCGGTAGCGAATCGGATCGGCGTCGCGCAGGCCGATGAAGCCGTCCAGCAGATCGGGCGGGAGGTTGTCGACGCAGTAGTAGCCAAGGTCTTCGAAGAGCTTGCTCGCCTGGCTCTTCCCAGCCCCAGAGAGGCCGCTGATGATGACGACATGCCCCTGGCCGCGGGTCGCGCGGGCGGGCCGCACGACCTCGGCGCGACGCGCCGGAGCGGCGGGTCCTGCTGCTCGTGCCAAGCTACGCTCCCAGATCGGAGGTCTGCGCGAGTATAGCCGTCAGGCTGATCCGGCTCCGTCGGGCCCCCTGAGGCCGCGGAGGAGCCCTGTCACCGTGGCGGCCACCGAGCCGTGGATGGCCGCCAGGTCGTATCCACCCTCCAGGGTGAGCGCGACGCCGCCGATCCCCAGGCGGCGAGCAATTCCACCGACCATCTCTGCGACGGCCCCGAAGCCGGCATCGGTGACGAGCAGGTTGGCGAGGGGGTCATCGCGGTGGGCGTCGTAGCCGGCCGACACGAGGAGCGCTTCGGGGGCGAAGTCCTCGAGCGTGGGCACGAGCCGCTCGCCCCAGGCGGCCACGAAGGCTTCGTCTCCCGCTCCGGGCGGAAGCAGGAGGTTGTGCATCGTGCCCTCGGCAGCATCGCTGCCCCGCTCGCCAGGAAGCCCGCTTCCCGGGTAGAGCGGCCACTGGTGGGTCGAGGCGTAGACGAGCTGCGGATCGGCGTCGAAGAGCTCCTGCGTCCCGTCGCCATGATGGACGTCCCAGTCGACGATGCCGATGCGCCCAACGCCGGCCGCTCGCAGCGCCATGACGGCCACAGCGATGTTGTTGAGCAGGCAGAAGCCGGTCGCTCGCCGCGCCGCCGCATGGTGCCCCGGTGGCCGGACGACGGCGAACGCCACCGCAGCCCGTCCCTGGTAGGCGGCAAGTGCGGCCTGGACCGTGGCTCCCGCTGCCAGCCTCGCCGCATCCATCGACCCCGGACCGACGTACGTGTCGGGGTCGATCCAGGTGCCGGCACGCCCCGCCTCCTCGAGCGCGGCGAGATGGGCCGCGGGATGGACCCGCTCGAGGACCTCAGGCTCCGCGGCCTGGACGGCCGGTCGCTCGAGCAGCGCACCGGCGGCCAAGGCCCCCTCGAGGACGCCACCGATCGCGGCGTCCAGGCGCTCGGGTCGCTCGGGATGGCCGGGGGGAAGATGGCGGGCCATTCCGGGATCAGTCAGGAGCAGGACGCGCGGCACATCGGCCATGGCCAATGGAGTCCTAGCGCCGGATGAGGCGGATGACCAGGAGCGAACCCTCGAAGAGCAGGTACATCACGCTCCCCAGGATGAGCGGAGAGATCGGGTCGCCACCTGGGGTGATCACGATGGCGAAGATGGTGATCCCCACGATCGCGAAGCGACGCTGGGCGGCGAGCCGCTTGTAGCTCAGCACACCGACCCGCGCCAGGCCGACCAGCAGGATCGGGAACTCGAGGACGATGCCGAAGGCGAGCAGCATGGTGGTGACGAAGCCGATGTAGCCGTCGATCGTCGGTAGCGGCTCCAGACCCGGCCGGGCGAACCCGAGCAGGAAGTTGAGCGCGTACGGAATGATCAGGTAGCCGACCGCGATCCCCAGGGCAAACAGGAGGATGGCGGCCAGCATCACCGGCCAGACGATCCGACGCTCGGATCGGGTCAGCCCGGGCGTCACGAAGCGCCAGACGTGGAACAGGATGACCGGCATGGCAACCGCGATCCCGATGAAGCCGGCGATCTTCACGTAGACCCCGAACGCGTCGGCCGGGCCGGTGAAGTAGATGATCTGGTGCCCGGCCGGAAGGCGCGACCTGAGCAGGTCCAGGACGGACCCGGCGAAGATGAAGCCCAGGACGGCACCTGCCAGGATCGAAACGATGATGATGATCAGCCGGCGGCGCAGCTCCTCGAGATGATCGAGGAGGGTCATCGTGGCCTCTTCGTCGCTCACCGCTCGGTTACTCGCTCCAGGTTGGGCGCCGGGGCGCAGAGGACCACGCACCCCGTGACGGAGATGGGTCGCGCCGCCGCCAGCCGGCGCGCGGCCTACTTTGGCTCGGAGGCTTCGTCCGGGGTGGACGGCTTCTGGGTCTCGCCGCGGATCGAGCTCTCGAGGTCGTTCGAGGCCTTGCGGAACTCCTTCACGCCGCGACCGATCGCGTTGCCGATGTCGGGAAGCTTGCCCGGGCCGAACACGATCAAGACCACCACGAGCAGGATGACGAGCTCAGGCCAGCCGATTGGTCCCATGTCGTATCGATGTCCTCGTGTGTGCGGCGCCGCGTGACGCCATGCGCAGGCTAGACCGAGAGTGTAGCACCGGCCTCCCGCATACGGCCGATCCACGCCTGGGCGGCGGACCTGGCCGCCGCCTCCCAGTCGGATCCACGTGACGCAGTGGCGATCGCCCGCGAGATCGTTACCAGGCCCGGTGCCCAGCTGCCGTGGCAGTGTTCCAGCCCGGCCTCCAGGTTGCCGCCCTGGGCGCCGATGCCAGGCACCAGGAAGCCGGGGCCGGGCGCGATGGCCCGCAGACGCGCCAGCACCGCTGGTTCGACGCCGCCGACCACGAGGCCGGCACGCCCATCGGGCCAACGGTCGGCGACCCAACGCGCGATGCGCTCGTCGAGCGCAACCCCCTCGACGCGCAGGTCCTGGAAGGTGCCGGCACTCGGGTTGCTCGTGCGGGCAAGGACGAAGACCATCCGCCCGGGGTGGGCCAGGAACGGCTCGATCGCATCCTCCCCCAGGTACGGTGAGACGGTCACGGCGTCCGCACCGAGCCGCCCCATGAGCGCCTCAGCCTGCCGCTCCGCGGTGGTGCGGATATCGCCGCGCTTGGCGTCCAGGATGAGGAACTGGTCGCGCTCCAGGTCAGCGACGACCCTCTCGAGCGCCGCCCAGCCGGCCGACCCGAAGGCTTCGAAGAACGCGATGTTGATCTTGATCGCAGCGGCCAGGTCCCCCGTTGCGCTCAGGAGGCCGCGAGCGAAGCGTTCGACACCCTCGACATTGCGAGGCAGCTCCTCGGGAAGCGCGTCGGGATGCGGGTCGATTCCCACGCAGATGGGCACGCCCACCTCCGCCACCCGGCGGCGCAGCCTCTCCAGTGACGTGGGCCGCTCGCTCATGCCACGGCTGCCTGTCGGGCACCGACCAGAGCGGCGGCGCGCCGTCCGGCGAGCGGGCTGAGGGCAACATCGGCATAGTCGATGAGGCGCAGGCGGAGCCGCGGCATCCCCAGGAAGAGATCCCGCTCCAATGTGCCCACCAGGTCGATCGCAGTGCCCGGCTCGGGCAGCGGCCGATCGGCCGGGGTCCCGAACCAGATGGCGTCGAAGACCTCTGCCCCGCGGCGCAAGCGCAGCGAGAGATGGTCGCCGCTCGCCCCAACGCGCCGCGCCTCCGCGACCCGCAGGCCGGTGACCGCCAGGACCGGCTCCACGTGCCCGGGCCCGTACGGAGCGAGGCGCTGGAGCTCCTCGGCCAGCGGCCACCCAAGGTGGGCGGCAGGGAGGACCAGGTCGATCGCCGCCCGCCCCGGTCGCTCGGGCGGCACGTCGAGGTCGGCCGGGTAGGGGCGCGGCAGGGAGCCAATCGCCTCCGCCAGCGCAGGCCAGTTATCTGGGCTGACGCTGAAGCCGCCGGCTGCGGGGTGCCCGCCTCGCTTGGTGAGCAGGGACGCGCAGGCGTCGAGCGCCATCGCGACATGGAAGTCTGAGGGAGCGCGAACCGAGCCGCGCACTTCGCCCTGGACGAGCGCGCTCACCACCACCGGCCGCGCGGCGCCCATCGGTCATCGCGCAGGACGAGCGGTCCATCGCCGGGCATCGCGGCCGCCGCGGCCCGCGCCTCCTCGACCGCGGCGCTGGTGAGCGCCCGGCGCTCGAGATGGACCGCCTCCAGCTCCTCGGCGATCCGTTCCGCGGCCGCCTCATCCTCCTCGAGCAGGAGCGAGATGGCGAGCTCGGCGGCGGCGATCCGTCCCGCGGCATTGATCCGGGGCGCAACCCCGAAGGCCAGGTCTCGCGCGGTCGGTGCGGCGGGCTCCTCGGCGGCACGCGCCAGGAGGGCGCGCAGGCCAGCGCGCGAGGTCTGCGCCAGCTGGTGCAGGCCGAGCCGAACGATGGCGCGGCTCTCGCCCACCATCGGCGCCATGTCCCCTACCGTTCCGATCGCCGCCAGGACGGCCAGGTCGGGGACGCGTCGTCCGTGACGGCTCAGCAGGGCCGAGGCCAGCTTGAAGGCCACCCCGGCCCCGGTCAGGTCGGCATCCGGGTATGCGCAGTCGAGCCGATGCGGGTCGACCACCGCCACCGCCCTCGGCAGGACCTCGGGTGGCAGATGATGGTCGGTGACGATCACCTCCAGCCCGATCCGCCGCGCCTCCTCCACCTCGGCAACATTGGTCACGCCGCAGTCGCAGGTGATGACCAGCTCGGCTCCCGCGTGTCGCAGGCGCTGCAGGCCAGCAGCCGCCAGGCCGTAGCCCTCCGCCACTCGGGAAGGCACGTGGCGGAGCGGCTCGACGCCCAGGCTGCGCAGGGCAATCGTCCAGATGGCGACGGCGGTCATCCCATCGGCGTCGTAGTCGCCCCAGATTGCGATTCGCTGCCGCCTGGAGACAGCCAGGTCAATGCGATCGAGCGCGACGTCGGCATCGGCCATCAGGGAGGTGTCGTGCAGGCTCTCTTCCCCTGCCTCCAGGAAGGAGCGCAGGTCGTCGTCGCCTGTGAATCCGCGCCGAGCCAGGAGGGTCGCCACGGGCCTGCCAAAGCCGGCGAACGCCGGAGGGTCGAGGCAGGGCAGCGGCAGGACCCACTCGAGGCGTGGCGGGATCACGCGGCCATGGTAGTCGGCGGCAATGACCGCCCGCTTACGCCGGCGTTATCGGCTTGACGAGGTCAGCGGTAGGCTGGCGGACGGCTAGCGGGTGGCTGGGCGTTGCCTGCGAGTCTCCCCCGCCTTCGCCTTGCGCTTGGCGTCCCACTCGTGCCACGCCACGAGGATCTGGCTGGCATTGAAGATCGACGAATAGGTCCCGCTCGCCACCCCGATCAGCAGGGCCAGGGTGAAGGTGCGGATGGTGGGGGGCCCCAGCAGCAGCAGCGTGGTCAGCGTCACGACCACGGTCAGGCTGGTGTTGA
>VBJX01000013.1 GCA_005879775.1 Chloroflexota bacterium | reverse complement strand
CCGGCCCTGTTGTGTCACCGGCGCCGGCTGCTGTATACTCAGCATTCTGGTCGCCGTGTGCGGCGGCCTTTCCGTGTGTCCCACCACAAGTCATTCGGACAGCAGACTGAGGGTGCGTAGCGCTTGGCGAAGAAGGATGCCATCGAGGTTGAAGGCGAGGTCGTTCTGCCCTTGCCCAACGCCATGTTCAAGGTGCGGCTGGAGAACGGGCACGAGGTCCTGGCCCACATCTCCGGGAAGCTGCGTCAGAACTTCATCCGCATCCTGCCAGGCGACACCGTCCGCGTCGAGCTGAGCCCCTACGACCTCACCCGGGGTCGCATCACCTACAGGATGAGATGAAGGTTTCTGCCTCCGTGAAGCCGCGCTGCGAGCGCTGCAAAGTGATCAGGCGTTCCGGCGTGGTCATGGTCATCTGCCCCATCCCCAAGCACAAGCAGCGACAGGGATAGGGCGGCTTCGTGGCACGCATCGCCGGCGTCGACATTCCCCGCGAGAAGCGGGCCGTCGTCTCCCTGACCTATATCCACGGCATCGGGCCGACCTCGGCACGCCAGATCATGGCCGCCGCCAACGTCTCCGAGTCGGCGCGGGTCCGTGACCTCACCGAGGAGGAGGTCAACCGGCTGCGCGAGGTGATCGACCGTCGCTTCAAGGTCGAAGGCGACCTTCGCCGCGAAGTGAGCATGAACATCAAGCGGTTGATGGAGATCGGCTCCTACCGGGGAATCCGGCATCGCCGCAACCTCCCGGTGCGCGGTCAGCGCACCAAGACCAACGCGCGGCAGCGGCGTGGCCCTCGGAAGACGGTCGGCGTCCGCCGCAAGAAGTAAATCATCCAGCAGCTCCAGGAGTTCCATGGCTGAGCGAAAGCGCGCGACGCGCGCCAAGAAGCGTGAGCGGAAGAACGTGCCGAACGGGCACGCGCACATCCAGTCGACGTTCAACAACACGATCGTGACGATCACCGACACGACCGGGAACGTGATCAGCTGGGGAAGCGCGGGCCTGGCCGGCTTCAAGGGCTCCCGCAAGAGCACGCCCTACGCCGCCGCCCAGACGGCCGACCTGGCGGCGCGCCGCGCCATGGAGCACGGCATGCGGCAGATCGAGGTCTTCGTCAAGGGTCCCGGTGCGGGCCGCGAGCAGGCGATCCGCTCGCTGCAGACCGCGGGCCTCGAGGTGACGGCCATCACGGACGTCACGCCGATCCCGCACAACGGCTGCCGCCCACCGAAGCGGCGTCGGGTCTGAGCGGCGGATGGCACGCTATTCCGATCCAGTCTGTCGCATCTGCCGCCGGGAGGGGCTCAAGCTCTTCCTGAAGGGGAGCCGCTGCTTCAGCAAGAAGTGCGCCTTCGAGCGCCGCAGCACTCCGCCGGGGATGAACACCCAGCGCCGCCGCAAGGTGAGCGAGTTCGGCATGCAGATGCGCGAGAAGCAGAAGGTGCGCAAGAGCTACTCCGTCCTGGAGAAGCAGTTCCGCAACTATTTCGAAAAGGCCGAGCAGCGCAGCGGGATGACCGGCGAGAACCTCCTCCGCATGCTCGAGATGCGTCTCGACAACGTCGTCTTCCGGATGGGCTTTGCACGCTCGCGGGCAGAGGCCAGGCAGCTGGTCGGCCACGGTCACTTCGCGGTCAACGGGCGCCCGACCAATATTCCCAGCTTTGGCACCCGGGTCGGCGACCGGATCGAGGTCCGGGAGAGCCGGCGCGGTAGGGAGATCTTCAAGACCGCGGCTGAGACGATGAAGTCGGCGCTGATCCCTGAGTGGGTCAGCATCGAAGCGGCCAAGCTCACCGGTTCCGTGCTCTCCGAGCCGGTCCGCGAGCAGATGCCACCCGAGTTCAACGAGCAGCTCGTCGTCGAGTTCTACTCGCGATAGCTCACAGGAGTCAGACCCCTTCATGATCGAACTTGAATCCACCCCGACCACACGCATCGAAGAGATCGAGACGCGGGGCAACCTCTCCGTGTTCGAGGTCAACCCCCTTTCCGACGGCTACGGCGTCACCCTCGGCAACGCGCTCCGGCGCGTCCTGCTGAACTCACTCGAGGGAACCGCGGTCACCTCGGTCCAGGTCGCCGGCGTCTTCCACGAGTTCAGCACGATCGAGAACGTCAAGGAGGACGTGACCCAGATCGTGCTCAACATCAAGAAGCTCCGCCTGCGATCGTTCGCACGCCACGCCGTGACGCTCAAGCTGATGAAGCACGGCGCCGGCACGGTGACCGCGGCGGACATCTCCGAGTCGGCGGACGTGGAGATCGTGAACCCGGAGCTGGTGCTGCTCACCCTGGACTCGGATGCGGGGTCGATCGAGATGGACCTGACCGTCGAGACCGGGGTCGGCTATCGGCCCGCCGAGCACGCCGAGGACCTGCCGATCGGGATCATCCCGGTCGACGCCATCTTCACCCCGGTCCGGCGTGTCAACTTCGTGGTGAGCGACACGCGCGTTGGGCAGATGACCAACTTCGACAAGCTGAGCATCGAGATCGAGACCGATGGCACCACCACCCCGAAGGCCGCGCTCTCCAGCGCCGCCGAGATCCTCGTGGGCGAGTTCAGCCGCTTTGCCGAGATCGGGCGCCGCCCCGCTGCCGGCATGGAGGAGGCGCCGGTTCCGGTGAGCGCCAACCTGCTCGACGCGCCGATCGAGGAGCTCGACCTGCCGATGCGGGCCTACAACAGCCTCAAGCGCAACAACATCACCAAGATCGGCCAGCTCCTGGCGCTCGGTGATGATGAGCTCCTCCGAATGCGCAACTTCGGCAAGAAGAGCCTCGACGAGATGAAGGAGCGCCTCGCCCTGCGCGGCTTCATCGCCCCCGAGGGCGCCGTCAGCAGCGCCGACGAGTCCGATCTTCCCGGCGCCGCCGAGCTCGACGAAGCGGTCGCGGCCGAGCTGGACCGGGAGGGGTAGGGAGTGCCGCACCGCCTCGCCGGCAGGAAGCTGGGCCGCGCCAGCGACCATCGGCTGCACATGCTCGACAACCTGGCGGTGGCGGTGCTGCGCTATGAGAAGGTGAAGACCACCGAGGCGAAGGCCAAGGAGGTCCGGGGCATCGTCGACCACATGATCACCGTCGCCAAGCAGGGCGGCCTCCCCGCGCGCCGCACGCTGGCCGCGGAGATGCCGCAGGAGCCGCTCATCGTCGACAAGCTGATGGGTGAGCTGGCCACCAAGTACGCCGAGCGGAGCTCCGGCTACACCCGGATCATCCGGATCGGGCAGCGTCTCGGTGACGCCGCCCCGCTCGTGCAGATCGAGCTGGTCTGAGCCGGTCCGGCCGGCTCGACCGACAACCGAAGAACGATCGATGCCACCCGGCGCAGAGCGATGCGCTCGGGCGGTGATCGAATACGACGGGACCGCCTTCTCGGGCTCCCAGCACCAGCCGAACCGTCGGACGGTGCAGGGGGTGCTCGAGGAGGCGCTTAACAGACTGACCGGCGAACGGGTGAGAGTCCGATTCGCCGGGCGAACCGATGCCGGGGTGCATGCCACCGGCCAGGTCGCGGCCTTCTGCCTGGCTCGCCGCATCGGCAAGCGGGACGGGTGGCCGGAGCTCCGCAGGCGGCTGAACGCCGTCCTGCCGGCGGACCTGGCGGTGCGCTCGCTGCGAGCCGCACCGGCGGGATTCGATCCTCGACGCGACGCGACGAGGCGGACCTACCGCTATCGGATCCGGATGACGGGTGACCGCCATCCGCTGGATCGGCATCGGACGCTCGAGATCGGCGACCGTCTCGACGTGTCGGCCATGCGGGCCGCCGCGAACGAGCTCGTCGGGGAGCGCGACTTCGCGGCCCTGGGCAGCAACGCCCGAGGCCGCACCACGCGCAACCTGATGCGGGTGACGGTCATCGGTCGCGGGAGCTCGGTCGAGATCGTGGTCACGGCCGATGCATTCCTGCGACGGATGGTGCGCAGCATCGTGGCCATCCTGCTGGAAGCCGGCCGCGGACGGCTGGCCGGCGGAGAGGTGGCGGCGCTGCTGGAGGCGGGGGAGCGGGCCTTCCATGGCCGAGCCGCCCCGGCGGTGGGACTGACGCTCGAGCGCGTCTACTACGCGAAAGATGGACAATCGACGGTGAAAGCGAGAAAGCGGAGAACGTGAAGACCTACGCAGTCAAGGCGAGCGAGATCGAGCGCGGCTGGTGGCTGGTCGATGCCAGCGACCAGACATTGGGACGGCTCGCCACGCGCATCGCCACCCTGCTGGAAGGGAAGCACAAGCCGATCTACTCGCCGCACCTGGACAGTGGCGACCACGTGGTCGTGGTGAATGCCGCCAAGGTGAAGGTCACCGGCAACAAGCTGGCCCAGAAGACCTATTACCGACACTCCAACTACCCCGGCGGGCTGAAGGAGGAGACCCTCCAGGCGCTCATGGCGCGCAAGCCGGAGATCGTGATCGAGCGAGCGGTGAAGGGGATGTTGCCGCGGAACCGGCTCGGCCGGGCGATGTTCAAGAAGCTCAAGGTCTATGCCGGTGCCGATCATCCCCACCAGGCCCAGCAGCCCGCTGTCGCCGAGCTCTAGGAGGACGCACACCAGGTGAGCACCAGCTATCTCTACGGGACCGGGCGCCGCAAGGAAGCGGTGGCCAGGGTCCGTCTCCTGCCCGGCGACGGCAGCATCATCGTCAACGGCAAGGAGATCGCCGAGTACTTCGGGGGAGCGACTCCGCTGGCCGCCATGCGGCTTCCCTTCCGGGTGACCGAGACCGAGGGCCGATACTCGGCGACCATCCTGGTGGCCGGTGGCGGATTCTCGGGGCAGGCCGGCGCCATCCGGCATGGGATCGCCCGGGCATTGGTCAGCGGCCACCCCGATTCTCGCGCGGCGCTGCGCGAGGCGGGCCTCTTGACCCGCGACCCGCGAGCCAAGGAACGCAAGAAGTACGGGCTCAAGCGAGCTCGCAAGGCGCCTCAGTACACCAAGCGCTGAGCGCGGCCTCCTGATCGGGCCCGAGGGAGTCGTCGGGACCCTTTGGTATCATCGGCCCCCGTGCTGGACGCCATCCGGACCTTCTTCGAAGCGTATCTCCAAGGACGCTGGACGTCGCTCATCGACATCCTGCTGGTGGCGGTCGTCATCTACTGGATCTTCATCCTGATCCGCGGCACCCGAGCCGTGCGCATCGTGATCGGGCTTTCGATCCTCTACCTCGTCTACCTCCTCGCCCAGGCGGCCAACCTGCTGCTCCTCTCGAGACTTCTCCAGACCGGGGCGGTGGTCGGCCTCTTCGCCATCGTGGTCGTCTTCCAGCCAGAGCTTCGACGCGCCCTGGAGCAGATCGGGCGGGTGGGATCGTTCAACCGGTTCTTTGTCAGCAGTGACGTGACCGCTGCCGAGCGGGTGGCGCGCGAGGTGAGCCGTGCCGCGCGCCTGCTGGCGGGATCGCGCCATGGGGCGCTCATCGTGCTGGAGCGCGACACCGGGCTCGCCGACCTGGCCGAATCGGGCGTGCCGATCAACGCCGACCTGCGAGCCGAGCTGCTGGCGACCATCTTCTACCACGGGACCGCCCTGCACGATGGGGCGGTGATCATCTCCGGCGAGCGGATCCTGGCCGCGGCGGTGCTCCTGCCGCTCTCACAGAACGTGCTCGACTCCGAACGCTACGGGACACGCCACCGGGCGGCGATCGGGATCAGCGAGCAGTCGGATGCCGTCATCATCGTGGTCTCGGAGGAGACCGGCTCGATCTCGCTGGTGATGCGCGGGCGGATCGAGCGCAACCTGACCGAGGACCAGCTGCGGCGACGGATCCTGAACCTGATTCGACCCCAGGCTCCGCGGCAAGCGGCCGCCCTGCTGCGTCGCACGACCGAGGGCCGCTGGGGCGTCGACGCGGTCGGCGAGCCCGAGCAGCCGATCGACCCCGAGGCTCGGGTGGTGCAGCCCGAGCCAGAGCCGGTGGTAATGGCTGAGCCGGCGGGCTCGGTCGGGGAGGCGCCGCCCGCCACTCCCGCCGAGCCGGTCAGGGCGGCGAAGCCGGTCAAGCCCGCGGCTGCGGTGCGGTCCCAGGCGGCCGCCCCCGGCGAGCGACAACGCTAGATGCGCTGGCTGATCCGCAACTGGCACCTCAAGCTCGGCGCGCTGGGGCTCGCCACCGTCCTCTACACCGGGCTCGTCTTCTCGGGCTCATTTTCCGATCAGACGTTGGCGGGAGTCCCGATCACTGCGATCAACCAGCCCGATGACAGCTATGTCCTGACGCAGGACTTCGGAACGGTCGATCTTCGCTACCGGATCCTCACCGACCCGTCGAACCGCGTGACGGTCAGCTCCTTCGCGGTGACGGTCGACCTGGCCGACTACGACATGTCTCTCGCCCCGCAGGCCCAGCCGCTGGAGGTCACCGTTCGGCCGCTGGTCAGCGGCGTCAGCAACCTCTCGTACGCACCCCACACCGTGTCGGTCGCCATCGACCGGCTTGGTGAGCGGCCGGTTCGCGTCGCAGTCGATCACGGGCTGGTGCCAACCGGTCTCGAGCTCGGCCAGACGACGGCGAGCGAGACACAGGTGACCGCGACTGGCCCCCAGAGCCTCCTGCAGCAGGTCGACCGGGCGGTGGCCCGCGTTCACATCGGACATCGACGGCCGCCTGGTCCCCTCGATCGAGCTGATCCCATCCACGGTCGACGTCGACATCGACGTCCGCACGGTCGAGACCAGCAAGACGGTTCCCGTGCGACCTGTCCTGACCGGAACTCCCGCCACCGGGTTCGAGGTCGGCGAGGTGCTGGTCAACCCTGCCGTGGTGACGCTGCAAGGCGCACCCGACCTCCTCTCCACGGTGACCGAGGTGCTGACCCAGCCGATCTCCATGGCCGGCCAGCGTGCGCGCGTGACGGCCACGGCGGTGCTGGCACTGCCCAGCGGGACGCGACTCTCCGATCCCTCCGTGCCGGCCCCGACCGTGAGCGTCGAGATCCGCGAGGAGATTGCCAGCCAGACTTACCTGGTCGGCCTGCTCTGCACCGGACAGCCGAATGGTTCTGCCTGCCTGCCGCAGCTCTCCCAGGTGGCCGTCACGCTGCGTGGTACGGTCAACGCCCTGACGGCGCTCGATCCCGGCACGTTGACCGTGCTCCTCGATGCCAGCGGCCTCGCGCCGGGCACGCACCAGGTGGTGCCGACGCTCACTCCTCCCAGCGGGATGACGCTGGTCGGGATCTCCCCGGGCTCGGTCACGGTCAAGATCGTGCCGCCCCCCAGCCCGACCCCGGCCCCCTAGCCATCGATGGGGCGCCTCTTTGGAACTGACGGCATCCGTGGCGTCGCCAACGTCGACCTGACGCCGACCCTGGCCTACGACCTGGGTCGGGCCGTGGGTCATCTCCTCGAGGCGGGCGGCCGCAGCGTGGTGATCGGCCAGGACACGCGTCGCTCCGGGGACATGCTGGTTGCCGCGCTCTCGGCAGGGCTCGCGTCCGTGGGCGTCGATGCGCTGGAATTGGGCGTGGTCACCACGCCGTGCCTCGCCTACGTGGCCGCCAACGGCGAGCACGCCGCGGGGATCATGGTCTCCGCCTCCCACAACCCGCCGGAGGACAACGGGCTCAAGGTGCTTTCCGGCGGCCGCAAGATCGATGACGAGGCCGAGGAGGAGCTGGAGCGGCTCATCTTCCGCGCCGAGTCGCTTCCCGGGCGAACCAACGCCGCCCTTGGGCGCGTGATGCGCGACGCATCGCCGGTCGAGGGGTATCGGGCCTTCCTGCGCGAGGAGGCGGGGGATGCGCTGGCAGGGCTGCGGATCGGCCTCGACTGCGCCAACGGCTCGGCCAGCGAGATCGCCCCTGGCCTGCTTGCCGAGCTGGGTGCGGCCGTGACCGCGATCTTCGCCGAGCCCGACGGGCAGAACATCAACGTCGGCGCGGGTTCGACGCACCCCGAGACGCTGGCCGCGACGGTGTCCGAGGGTGGCCTCGACCTGGGCCTGGCCTTCGACGGCGACGCCGATCGGCTCATTGCGGTGGACGAGAGCGGCGTGGTGGTCGACGGCGATGCGGTGATGGGGATCTGCGCCATTGCTCGCCTGCGGGCCGGCACGTTGCGCCACGGGATCCTGGTGGCGACGGTCATGAGCAACGGCGGGCTCGAGCGGGCGATCAGCTCGGCCGGTGGACGGGTGGTGCGCACTCCCGTCGGAGACCGGCACGTCTTCGAGGCGATGGAACGAACAGACGCCTCGATGGGCGGCGAGCAGTCGGGGCACATCATCTTCCGAGACCTGGCCACGACCGGGGACGGGATCCTGACCGCGATCGAGCTGATCAAGACGATGCGCGCCAGCGGCGAGGAGCGGCTCTCGACCCTGGCCGCCCAGATCCCGAGGCTCCCGCAGGTGATGCTAAACTCGGCCGTCCGCCATCGGGACCAGTGGGAGGTGGACCCGGAGTTCGCAGCGGCCGTCTCGCGCGCCGAGGCGGACCTTGGCTCACGGGGACGGATCCTGGTGCGGCCCTCAGGAACGGAGCCCAAGATCCGGATCATGGTCGAGGGCGACGACGCTGACGAGATCAACCGTATCGCCCATGAGCTGTCCGAGCTCGCGCGGGCACGGCTGAACTGAGAGGCCAAGGAGAGCGCGATGTGTGGCATTGTCGGGTACGTCGGCCCGCGTGACGCTGCGCCGATCCTGCTCGACGGGCTGCGTCGCCTCGAGTACCGCGGCTACGACTCGGCCGGGATCGCCCTCCTCACCGAGAACGGCGAGGTCTTCATCGAGAAGAAGGCCGGCAAGCTCACCAACCTGACCGACCATCTCAACGGCGGCGCGCCGGCCGGCCATCCCGGGATCGCGCACACGCGCTGGGCGACGCACGGCCGCCCCACCGACCTGAACGCCCACCCGCACCGCGACTGCAGCGGGCGCCTGGCGCTCATTCACAACGGGATCATCGAGAACTATCGCGAGCTCAAGGAGGAGCTGCAGGCCGCAGGCCATCGGTTCACCTCGGAGACCGATACCGAAGTGCTGGCGCACCTGATCGAGACGCAGTACGACGGCGACCTCGTCGAGGCCGTGCGAACGGCCCTCAATCGGGTGACGGGTGCCTACGCGATCGGCGTGATGCACACCGACCATCCGAACCAGATCGTCGGGGCGCGCATGAACGTGCCGTTGATCGTGGGGCTCGGCAACGGTGAGGGATTCCTGGCCAGCGACGTGCCAGCCATCCTGGAGCACACCAAGAACGTCGTCATCCTGCACGAGGGCGACATCGCCGAGGTGACGCCCGATGGTGTCCGGATCCAGCAGCTGGACGGCAGCCCGGTCGAGCGCGACGTGACCAGGATCCGCTGGAGCATCGAGGCCGCCGAGAAGGGCGGCTTCGCCCATTTCACGCTCAAGGAGATCTACGAGCAGCCCCACGCCATCCAGGAGGCGCTCCGCGGTCGGGTCGATGCGGCGGGCAGGGTCAGCCTCCCCGAGCTGGACGCGATCGAGGAGCAGCTGCGCGCGGTGGAGCGCGTCTACGTCGTCGGTTGCGGGACCGCGCGCTACGCCGGAGAGGTGGGAGCGCACCTGATCCAGGAGTGGGTCAGGCTGCCGGCGTCGAGCCAGATCGGCTCCGAGATGCGCTATTCGCCACCCCCGATCGACGAGCGGACGCTGGTGATCAGCGTCAGCCAATCGGGCGAGACCGCCGACACGCTCGCTCCCCAGAAGCTCGCAGCCGAGATGGGCGCCACCATCGTGGTCGTCACCAACGTGGTCGGGAGCGCCATCACCCGCGAGGCCGATGCGGTCTGCTACCTGCAGGCCGGCCCCGAGGTCGCGGTTGCCTCGACGAAGGCCTTCGTCACCCAGGTGGTCGTGCTGGAGATGATCGCCCTACACCTGGCTCGGCTGCGGGGCACGCTGGGCGACCGGCAGCTGCGCTCGTTCGGGCTCGCCCTCCGCGAGCTGCCGGCGCAGGCCGCGGAGACGCTCAAGCTCGCTCCACAGGTCAAGAAGCTGGCCCGCCGTTGGTCGGGCGTGCGCGACGTGATGTTCATCGGCCGATCGCTCGGCTTCCCGATTGCGCTGGAGGGCGCCCTCAAGCTCAAGGAGCTCTCCTACGTCCACGCCGAGGGCTACGCGGCGGGCGAGCTCAAGCATGGGCCGATCGCGCTGCTCGATCCGCAGACCCCGCTGGTCGCGGTGGCGACGCGGGGGGCGACCTACGAGAAGGTGGTGAGCAACATCGCCGAGGTGCGCGCCCGCGAGGCGCCTGTCGTCGCCGTCGCGACCGAGGGTGACGAGGAGATCGCGCGCTATGCGCAGGACGTCCTCTACGTCCCGGAGACGATCGAGCAGATGGCGCCGGTGATCGCCATCCTTCCGCTGCAGCTGCTCGCCTACGAGGTGGCGGTCGCCCGTGGCACCGACGTCGACCAGCCGCGGAACCTGGCGAAGTCGGTCACCGTCGAATAGCCTCCGCCCGAGGCCACCGCCCATGAGCCGTCACGAGATCGGGGTCGACCTGGTCGACATCGATCGAATCGTCGCGCTGCTTGGTCGCTTCCCGGATCGGTTTCGGGCACGCGTCCTGACCGACGCCGAGGCGCGCTATTGCGGCGGCAAGGTCGAGAGGATCGCCGGGCGCTGGGCGGCCAAGGAGGCGGTCAGCAAGGTGCTCGGCCTCGGCGTGCGGGGCGTCGGCTGGCGGGAGATCGAGGTCCTGCCCAACTGGGCAGGGGCGCCACAGGTACGGCTCCACCGGCGCGCGGCAGCACGGGCGGCCGCGCTTGGCCTGGAGGACGTGACGGTCTCGATCTCCCACGAGCGGCGGATGGCGGTCGCGGTGGCGGTGGCGCACCTCGGCACGGGATCCTGAGGCGATGGCGGTTGGTGGGCTGACCCAGCGCTGGGTGGCGGAGCGGCTCCCCGAGCGGCCGGCGCGCGCCCATAAGGGCACCTTCGGGCGGCTCCTGATCGTTGCCGGATCTCCCGAGTACGCCGGGGCGGCGATCCTCACCGGCCTCGGGGCGATCCGGGCCGGCGTTGGCCTGGCCTGCCTGGCGACCCCCGAGACGGTCGGCATGCGACTGCTCGGCGTCGTCCCCGAGATGACCATGATGCTCCTGCCGGAGGAGGCGCCCGGCCTCACCTCTCCGGCCGGCTGGCGGCGCGTGGCGAGCGAGGCTCCTGCCTACGAGGCGTTGGTGATCGGGCCGGGGCTCGGCCGCCAACCCTCGACCCTGCGACGAGCCCGGCAGTTCATCGGCGCGCTGCGGCTGCCGACCGTGGTCGATGCGGACGCGCTCACCGCGCTGGCCGAAGTGGACCGCTGGTGGATCGGGGTCAAGGCGCCGGCGGTCCTCACGCCGCATCCGGGCGAGTTCGCCCGCCTGCTGCGGGTCGCTCCCTCCGAACGCCCGCCTGACAGCGACGAGGAGCGGTCCGAGGCGGCGCGCCTGGCGGCGGCTCGCTGGGGACAGGTGGTCGTGCTGAAGGGCGCCCACACGGTCATCGCCTCGCCAGCGGACGACCTGATCCGCTCGGAGATCGCCACCCCGGCCCTGGCGACTGCCGGCAGCGGCGATGTGCTGGCCGGCGTGATCGGCGCCTTCCTGGCAGCCGGGCTGGCCCCCTTCGATGCGGCAGGCTGCGGTGTTGCAGCGCACGCCGCGGCGGGCCTGCTGGCCGAGGACCGGATCGGGCGAACCGGGGTCGTGGCGCGCGACGTCGCGAACCTGCTCCCCCAGGCGATCGAGCAGCTGCGCGGCAGCCGGCGCTCGTGACGACGCCAGCGCGGAGCCCGCATCGGGCCTGGATCGAGATCGACCACGCGACGCTGGCCAGCAACCTGGCCGTCATCCGGCAGCTGGCGGGGCCGGAGCGCCAGGTGATCGCCGTGGTGAAGGCCAACGGATACGGCCACGGAGCGATCGAGGTCTCTCGCACGCTCGCGGCCCACGGCGTCGAGCGTCTGGCGGTGGCGACGGTCGGCGAGGGAGTGGCGCTGCGCGAGGCCGGCATCTCCGGTCCGATCGTGGTCCTGTGGGGGATCGGCGAGCCCGAGGCCCCGATCGCGATGGCTGCTGACCTGGAGCTCACCGTCTATGACCAGGCTGGGATCGAGCTCGCCGAGCGCGCCGCAGCCGCCGCCGGGAAGCGGGCGGCCCTGCACCTCAAGCTCGACACCGGCCTCGGCCGGCAGGGGAGCGATCCGGGGGATGCCATCGAGCTCGCCGTGCGTGTGGCGCGCAGTCGTGACCTGCATCTGGCGGCCACCTTCAGCCACCTGGCGGTCCCCGGCCAGGACGATGCCTACACCGACGTGCAGCTCCTGCGCCTGGCGCAGGCCCTGGACGGCATGCGCTCGGCAGGCGTCGACCCGGGGTTGGTACACGTGGCAGCCAGCGGCGGGCTGCTGGCCGGTATCGGCGGATTCGCCGACGCGGTGCGTCCGGGCCTGGCGCTCTACGGCCTGGTGCCTGCCTGGGCGGGGGAGACCGATCATGGCCTGCGACCGATCCTCTCGCTCAAGGCCCTGCCGCTGCGCATCTTCGAGCTGCCTGCCGGTGACGCGATCGGCTATGGGCTCCGCTTCCGCACGACCCAGGCGACCCGGATCGCCACCC
The DNA here is from genome assembly GCA_005879775.1 of Chloroflexota bacterium. Lineage (GTDB taxonomy): Bacteria > Chloroflexota > Limnocylindria > QHBO01 > QHBO01 > CF-167. The sequence goes on along the minus strand of VBJX01000013.1, from coordinate 17,393 downwards.
TGGGGATCGGCTACGGAGACGGCTGGCCGCGGATCCATGCCAACAACGGGTCGGTGCTGGTGCATGGGGAGCGTCGGCCGATCGTGGGCGCGATCAGCATGGACGGCCTCACCGTCGATCTTGGCGAGACCCATGATGTAACCTACGACGACGAGTTCGTCCTGATCGGCGAGCAGATGAGCGCCCGCATCACCGCGGATGAGGTCGCTGGCGAGCGACGAACGATCAACTACGAAGTGACGACCGCCCTCCGCGATCGCCTCCCGCGCCTCCACCTGCCGGAGGTCATCGCGGGCGCCGGGTGAGGCCGTCGAGCGAGCGACCATGCCTCTCCCGATCAAGGTCAACGCCGCCGCACCCGCCGAGCGCACCGCAGCCGGTGACGTGTCGGGCGCTGATGCCGAGCGCCTGGCGGTCGAGCTCGAGCGCCGCGGCCTCGCCGCCCCGGCCGCGCTCCTGCTCGATGCGCACCGGCCGCTCGTTCCGCTGATGCGCCAGGCCTCGATCTTCCTTGGGCCTTTCCTGGCGCCGGTGGCGGGCACCAGCCTGCTGCGCGGCCTCCGCGGAGTCCTCGACCAGCCGGAGCTGTATGACGCGCTGGCCCGGCGCCTGAGAGCGGGGAAACGCTGATGCCGAACATCGGTGAGCTTGCCAGCCAGATCATCTCCTCGATCATCAATGCAGTCGCAACCTCGTCGCTGCGTCTCGGGGCCGCGCCGACGGCGGCCATCCTGCTGGCGCCGCTCGTCCTCCTTTCCCTGGTGGCCCGCCCCGGTGGCCGGTGGAGCGGGCATGACCTGGGCCACCTGGCATCGATCCGCCGCGCAATGGCCCTCGCCGCCGAATCGGGCACGGACGCGCTCGTCTCGCTGGGGAGCGCCGGCCTGGCGCGGGCGACGTCAGCCACCGAGCGGCTTCAGACGCTGGCCGCCCTGCCGCTCCTGGCGCACCTGGCCCGCAGCGCGGCTCGTGCCGGCGTGGGGCTGCGCGTCACGGTCAACGACCCGGTCGCCGCCTTCCTGGCCGACGCGGCGCTCGGGGATGCCCACGAACGAACCGCGACGCTCGAACGCGCGGGGGGATCGAGGGTCGAGTACCTCGGTGAGGGACGGCCGCTGGCAGGCGCGGCGGCCATGTCCGATCCGGGGGGCCACGGCGTGGCAATGGTCGCCGGCAGCCTGGCCGAGGACTCGCTCCTGCTGCTGGGCGGCCTGGCTGCCGCCGCGCGGTGGAGCCTCGGGGCCACGGCCAGCGCCACCGAGGCGGCGGGCGCCATGCTCGATGCCGAGGGTGCGCTCATCGGGCCCGAGCTCTTTCAGGCGGCGGGCAACATCTCGTCAGCGGGTCATGCGCGCACGGCGGTGTGGGCCGCCAATCGGATGATTGCGGGGGTGATCGCCGTCCTCGTCCTGGGCTCGCTCGCGATCCTCGCCGGCTCGCCGGACCTGGCAGGCTTCCTGGTCGGTCGCTGACCCCATGCGCCGCTCGATCACCACCACCGTCACGGTCGTCGCCGGCCTGGTCCTGATCGTCGACCTCCTGGTCGTGAATCCCTCGCTCGGCGCGATCGCCACAGCGCTGCAGGAGCTCCTCGTCCTGCTGGCTGCTGCCGCGGCGGTGGGTGGTGCCGCCAGCCTGGCGGCGCATCACCTGCGGATCGTGGCGCAGGGGACGAGCGATCGGCTGGGCTCGTTCGTGCTGCTGGTCGGAATGGGCGTCATCCTGGTCGCCGGGCTGCGCCCCGGCTCGAGTGGGAGCTCCGACCCGATCGTGCTGTGGCTGGTGGCGGCGGTCCTGGTCCCGATCGCCGCCTCACTGTTCGCGCTGCTCTTCCTCTTCCTGCTGGCCGCCGCTCGCCGTGGCCTGGTGACGGGCGGGACGGAGATGATCCTGCTGCTGGCGACCTCAGGAGTGGTGGTGATGCTCCTGCTGCCGCTCGGGGGGAAGGCGGGCGAGTGGCTCGCGGCGGGAGCGGGCTGGGTGGAGACGGTGCCGCTGGCCGGCGTCTTCCGTGGCCTCCTCATCGGCGTCGCGATCATCGCCTCGCTCACCGCCTCGCGCATCCTGCTGGGGATCGACCGTGACGACGAATAGGCAGCCGCCGCGACGCTCACTGCGACGAGCCCTGCCCAGCCTGGACCTGCGGCGGATCATGCCGTCCCTCGGCCTGCTCCTCGTCCTGGCGCTCGCCTCCCTCCTGCCGGCAAGCGACGCCGTGCAGCTCGCCAATCCGGATGCGACCCGGTCCGATGAGCTGCGGGGCGTGGTCGCGGGACTCCCCCCCAACGCCCTGGTGCTGGTTGGGTTTGATCCGGACCTCGGGACCTATGGGGAGATCCGCGCGACCGTCCGCGCCGCACTCGATGACCTGATCGCGCACGGGGCGCGGCTGGCGTTCGTCAGCTTCACTCCCGAGGGACGCGCCCTTGCGGCGGCCGAGCTCGACCGGATGCGGCGGGCCGGCCAAGGAGCGCTGATCGCAGACCTGGGCTTCGTCGCCGGATCAGAGGCCGGGCTGGTGCGATCTGTCGCAGATGTCGTTCCGGCCGATGCGGTTGGAGCGGTGGCCGACTCGATCAGGGCCCGGGGCGGCGCCATGGGTGCCTTCACCCTGGTGCTGGTCGTGTCCGGCGGGGACCTGTCGGCGCGGAGCTGGATCGAGCAGGTCCGGCCTCGCCTGCCCAGCATTTCGCTGGTGGCGATCGCCCCCACCTTCCTCGAGCCCGAGCTGGCGCCGTACCTGCGTTCCGGCCAGCTCCACGCGCTTCTTGCCACGCTGCGGGACGGCGTTGCCTACGCCAACGCCGTCCCGGTCGACCAATCGGCCGTGACCCGCCGCCCGATCAGCGCGCTGCCGATGCTGGCGGGCATGCTGCTGGCCCTGACGCTGATGGGCGGCTCGGCCCTGCGCCGCCTTGCGCGAGGCGCGCCCCGAGGGGCAGGGTGAACGGCTTCTTCACCCCTGACCTGGTGGGCGGCCTGGGAACCTGGGTCGCCGTGCTGCTGACCGTGGGCGTGTGGTCCTACGCCGTCGGAGAGCGGACCATCTTTCGGCTCCTGCAGCTCCTGCTGGCCGGATTGGCCACCGGCTACCTGGCGTTGCTGGCCATCCACCACGTGCTGCTGCCCCGCCTCCTGGTTCCGCTCGTCACCGATGCGCCCAACCACCCGCTCCTCTTCCCGGCGGTCGCCCTGGTGGCGGTCATGGCCGGGGCCGCGTGGCTCCCCCGTCGCGTGGTGGCACCCGTCGCCGCCCTGCTCGTCGCCGGGGTCGCTGCCTTCGCCCTGGGGGGCGCCATCGTGGGCACCCTCCTGCCCCAGATGGCGGCAGCCCTCATCGACCCGGCAACCGGCGGATCGGGAGTGATTGATGGGTTCGTCGCGCTGGCGATCACGATCCTGGTCCTGCTCGCCTTCCTGCATGGATCGCCGCGGGGCCGCTTCGTGCAGCGCGGCGCGGGCATCGGGCGCTGGCTGCTGATCGGTGGCATCGGCGCCTGGTTCGGCTTCCTCCTGGTGAGCCGCCTCTCGCTCCTCGTGGATCGGGTGGCGTTCCTGCTCGGCGACTGGCTGGGGCTGCTCAGATGAGAGCCAGCCAGCGCTCCGCCGCGGCCCTGCCGACCACGACCGAAGTGTCGATGCTGGTCGACAACGGGTCGGCGTGGACCAAGGGAGCCGTCGTGGGGCGCAGCCGAGGACGGTGGCGCATCGCTGCGCACGCTGCGCAGCCATCGTCGTGGCAGGACGCGGACCTCGTGGCCGGGCTTGCTGCCCACCTGGGTGGTCACGCGGATCCCCGAGTCTCGGAGCGCCTGCAGCGAATCCTGGCCGATGCCCCGCGGATCAGCTGCCATACCCCTTCCCGACCTGGGCGGCTGGCGCTGGCGGCGGTCTCGGCCGACCTGTCGGGTCGCGCCGCGCGGCGTGCCGCCGAGTCGGCCGGATGGGTAGTGGCCGAGGCAGCCACGGTCGACGACGGCCGCTCGGCCGCCGAGCGCCTGGTCGCGCTGCAGGCCGCCGAGGTCGACGCGTGGCTGCTGGCCGGGGGATTCGACGCCGAGGGCGGAGAGATGGCACTGGACATGGCCGGCCTGGTGGCAGCCGCGCGGGGCGATGGCCGCTCGCCGGTCGTGTGGGCTGGCTCAGCACAGCTCGCCGCCAGGGTCGCCTCCCTCTTCGAGCCGGGGGCGGTGCGCGCGGTCGCCAATCCACGTCCCTCCCCTGAGCGCGAGGAGCCGCTCCCCCTCAGGCGCTATCTCGAGGCCCTGCTGGAGCGGCTGGTCGAGCCGGGAGGCGCCCGACAGCTTGCCCCCGTCGGATTCGGTCGGGCGGTGGCGGAGCTGGCTCGCGCCTCGCAGCTGCGAATCGCGGGCGTCGACCTTGGGGCGCGCTATGCGACCTGGATCGCCGCCGATGAGGGGGGCCATGCCGAGAGTCGCATCCTGGCCTCGGGTGGGCTCGCCTCGCCCTCGATCACCGTTCCCGGCGGGCCGGCGCGGATCGCGCACGCCCTGCCGATCGCCATCGACGAGCTGGCTGTCGCCGACGCCCTGCAGAACCTGCGGGCACGTCCCGGCGCCCTGCCGCAGACCGAGGAGGAGCTGTCGATCGTGCACGGCGCCGCGCGGGCCCTGCTCGCGGAGCTGGCTGCCGACGAATCGGTCCCCGACGGCGCCGACCTGCTGATCGGCGCGGGAAGAACGGTGGCAGGCGCCCCGCGCCCGGCCCAGGCCATGCAGCTCCTCCTCGACGGCGTCCGGCCACTCGGGGTCACCCAGCTGGCGATCGATGTGGCGGGGGTGCTGCCGCCACTCGGAGCACTCGGCAACGACGAGATCGCCGAAGGGATCGGGACCCTGCGCGACGACCTGCTCACGCCGCTCGGCGCCGCCGTCGTCTCCCAGGGCGGGCGTGCCGGCCACGTGGCCTTCCGGGTGACGGTGCATCGGGTTGGCTGGCCGTCCCTTGGTCCGATCGAGGTGCGCGCCGGCCAGCTCACTCTCCTGCCCCTCGGTCGCGGACAGGTGGCGGAACTGGAGATCGAGCTCGAGAGCGGGGTGACGATCGGGACGCCGCGCCGTGCGCGCCGCTCCCACGCGACGGTGAGCGGTGGCGTCGTCGGCCTGGCACTGGACGCGCGCGACGTGCCGCTCGTCCTCCCGCGGCGCACCGACGACCGTCGCGCGGTGCTTGCCGCCTGGCGCGACGCCCTGCAGCGCGAGCCGACGCGTCCCGCGGGGAGCGCCGCATGAACGGCTCATCGCTCCACCGCATCCGCCTGCAGCGCGGCACCGCGCTCGCCGTGCGCGTCGGCGCCGAGATCCGGCCAGACGAGGTGATCGGGCTGCGCCGTGAGCCCCTTGCGCCCATCCTGGTGCCGGTCGCACGGCCGCTGCGCCGCAAGCCGGACGAGATCGCCGAGGCGATGCGGGTCAGGCCCGGCAGCCGCGTCCGCGCCGGCGAGGTGCTGGCCCGCATCAACGGTCACGAGGTGGCCGCTCCCCAGACCGGCCTCGTCCTGGGCGTCTCGCGTGGCGATGGGTCGATCCTGCTCGCGCCCCTGGGCCCGGAGGAGCCGGTGATCGGGCACGTGCGCGGGCGGGTGCATGCCATCGAGGAGAACGCGTTGGTGGTCGAGGTGCCCGCCGCCACGGTGACGGGGGTCGGTGGCAGCGGCGACGCGGTGCACGGCGAGCTGGTGGTCGGCGTCCACAACCCCGAGGATGAGCTGCGGGCCGCCGCCATCGACGTGGGCGCGACCGGCAAGATCCTGGTTGGCGGCTCGCGCGCCTCGGCAGAAGCGCTCACCCGGGCCAGGGCGATGGGCGTCGCCGGCATCGTGCTCGGCGGCGTGCTCGACAAGGAGCTGCGCGACTTCGAGGCGATCCAGCGCCGCCGGCGCGAGGCCGGCGGCATGACCGGCTCCTTCGGTCTCCTGCTGCTGGAGGGCTTCGGCAAGGTGGGGATCGACCCGCAGCTGTTCAGCTGGTTCCGCGCCCACGCAGGGCGCATGGCGAGCCTCTTCGGGGCCGATGGGCTCCTCTACATCTACGACGCCGGATCGGCCCCCACGCGTCGCCCGCTGCCCAGGGTCGGCGACCGAATCGTGGCCCACCGGCGGCCGTTCCAGGGTCGCGGCGGGGTTGTCGTCGCGCTCCTCGAGGACCTCCACGCCACCAGCTCTGGGATCCCAACCAGCATGGCGCTGGTCCGCTTCGAGGATGGACGGCTGGCACCGGTGCCGCTGGCCAACATCGAGGCCACCGTGGCACCCGACGGCCGCTGAGCTTTTCGCCTGCGTATCCTGTCCGGATGGATCAGCCCGATGCCGAGGCCGGCGCGGCCGGCGGCATGATCGTGACCTCCGCGGCGGCAGAGACCCGCGCTCGCGGCCGGGAGCTCGGCCAGGCGGCCAAGCCGGGTGCCTTCCTGGCCCTCATCGGCCCGCTCGGCGCGGGCAAGACCGAGATGGCGAAGGGGGTCGCTGAGGGCCTCGGCGTGACCAGCGTGGTCAACAGCCCGACGTTCGTGCTCATGAACGAGCACCAGGGCCGGCTCCGGCTCTTCCACATCGACGCCTATCGGCTCTCCGACCCGGAGGAGGCGATCGCCGCCGGTCTGCTCGAGGAGCGCCAGGCGGACGGCGTCACCGTCGCCGAGTGGGCCGATCGGCTGGACGGATGGCTGCCGAGCGATCGGCTCGAGCTGACCATCGAGCCCGACCCGCAGCTCGCGGACCGCCGCACGATCATCTGGCGAGCCACAGGGATCGAGCACACCGCCCTGGCTGCCCGGGCCTTCTCGCCGCCATGATCGTCGCCATTGAGTCAGCCTCGAGCGATCCCTCGCTGGCCCTGGCCGAACCCGATGGCGCCCCAATCGCGGTCGAGGGCTGGAGTGGCGACAGCCGGCAGGGGAGCGAGCTGGTCCCTCGCCTGCTCGCCATGCTCGCGGCGTGCCGGCGCGACCTGCGGGAGGCGAGCGCGGTGGCGATCGGGATCGGTCCCGGGTCGTTCACCGGCCTGCGAGTCGGGATGGGCCTGGCCAAGGGAATCGCCCTGGCCCGCGGCATCCCCATCGTCGGCGTGCCGAGCCTGCCTGCGTGGCTGGCGGCCGAGCCCGATGCCGTGGCCGCGCTGGCCCGCGCCGGCGCCCAGGAAGCCTTCCTGCAGCGCCGGGGTGACGCGGAGCCGGTGATCGTGGCGCGAGAGGAGCTGCCGGGAGTGCTCCCGCCCGGACTTGCGGTCGCTCCCCGCGAGCTGGCCACGTCGTTCTTCCTGGCGTCCACGCGCCCCCCACACAGAGCGGCGATGGCGATCGCGGCGGCGGCCGCCGAGCGACTCGCTCGCGACCCGGCCGGCGATGACCTGGCGCTCCTGGAGCCGGCCTACCTTCGTGCTCCGCGCGGCGTTGCCGAGGTGAGCCGATGGCGGTGAGCCTCCCGGTCGAGATCGAGCCGATGCGCCTGGCCGACATCCCCGCCGTGCTGCAGATCGAGCGGCTCAGCTTCAGTGCTCCGTGGCCGGCGTACGCGTTCGAGCAGGAGCTGACCGCCAACCGCCTCGCCCGCTACATCGTCGCCCGCTCGGGAGGCCTTCCGGTCGGGTTCACTGGCATCTGGCTCATGGTCGACGAGGCGCACATCACGACCTTCGGGGTGCACCCCGAGTGGCGCCGCCAGGGAGTGGCGCGGCGGATGCTGCTCCGCCTGCTGGAGGTGGCGATCGAGCTCGGTGCCCGCCGCATGACGCTGGAGGTGCGAGTCGGGAACGACGCGGCCCAGGCGCTCTATCGGTCCTTCGGCTTCCGGGTGGCAGGGCGGCGCACGAAGTACTACAGCGACGATGGAGAGGATGCCTTCGTGATGACTACTCCAGAGCTCTCCGGGCCGACGATGCACGGCGTGCTGGCCAGCGAGCGGGCGCGAGACGTGGACGAGGCAGGCGCGTGAGCGGTCCGCGCATCCTGGCGATCGAGACCAGCTGCGACGAGACCGGGGTGGCGATCGTGAGCGGCGGCCGCCGGATCGAGGCCAACCAGGTTGCCAGCCAGGTGGCGATCCATGCCGCGACCGGAGGGATCGTGCCGGAGGTTGCCGCCCGCCAGCAGCTGCGCTGGATGGTGCCGACCACGCAGGCGGCGCTCGAGGAGGCGCAGGTCGAGTGGCCGGACCTGGACGCGGTGGCGGTCACCTGCGGCCCGGGGCTGATCGGCTCGCTGCTGGTGGGTGTCAGCTTCGCGAAGGGGCTGGCGATGACCCATCGGCTGCCGCTGGTCGCGGTGAACCACATCGAGGGGCACATCTACGCCAACTGGCTGACGGACGCATCCGCGAGCGAGCCTCTCCCGCCCGAGCCTCCCTTCCCGCTCCTCTGCCTGGTGGTCAGCGGGGGGCACACCCAGCTGGTGCTGATGGGGGGCCACGGTCGCTATCGGCTCCTGGGCCAGACGGTCGACGATGCGGCCGGGGAGGCCTTCGACAAGGCGGGGCGGCTCCTGGGTCTGCCGTACCCCGGCGGGCCGGCCATCAGCCAGGCGGCGCAGGGATCGCGCCCGGCGACCCGCCTCCCGCGGGCGCGGACCGCGGGATCCTATGACTTCTCCTTCTCGGGCCTCAAGACCGCCATCCTGCGCGAGGTGGCCGGGTATCGGGAGCGGGGCGAGGCGATTCCGGTCGACGGCCTGGCCGCGGCCTTCGAGGAGGCGGTCGTCGACGCGCTGGCCACCAAGACCGCGGCTGCCGCCGAGGAGCTCGGGGTGGCCGCGGTTGCCCTCGGCGGTGGCGTGGCGGCCAATGCCGCGCTGCGTGCCGAGCTGCGCTCGCGGCTGTCGGAGATCGGCGTCTCGCTGCTCGTGCCGCCACCGGAATGGTGCACCGACAACGGGGCGATGATCGGCGCCGCAGCCGGCTTCCGCTACCTGGCCGGCGACCAGGCAGCGCCATCCCTGGAGGCGACACCCAACCTCGCCCTTCCCTGGCTGGCCGCATGACCGATCCACTTGCCGCCGAACGCCTCGTGCCGCCGACACCGGGCCAGCTTCGTCGCCTCCTGGCGTCCGAGCGCCTCCGACCGAGGAAGGCGCTCAGCCAGAACTTCCTCACTGATCCGTCCGTGCTGGATGCGATCGTGCAGGCCGCCGAGCTGACGCCCGGTGACCGGATCGTCGAAGTTGGCCCCGGCCTTGGCGTGCTGACCCGGCGGCTGCTCGGTGCCGGCGCGCAGGTCCTGGCCGTGGAGCTCGACGCCCGCCTGGCGGCCTACCTGCGACGCGAGCTCGGCTCGGTCGAGCGCTTCGAGCTGATCGAGGCCGATGCGCTGGCCCTCCACCCACGCGACTGCTTCCCTGGCGAGCCATTCAAGCTGGTCGCCAACATCCCGTATCACATCACCAGCCCGCTGCTGCATGCCTTCCTCGAAGGGGAGCGCCCGCCCGAGCTGACCGTCCTGCTGGTCCAGGCCGAGGTGGCCGAACGGGTCGCCGCGCCGCCCGGACGGATGAGCTACCTGTCGGTCTTCGTCCAGAACGTGGCGAGCGCCGAGCTGCTGGAGCGTGTTCCGGCCGCGGCCTTCGAGCCCGCCCCCGAGGTCGACTCGGCGATCCTCCGGCTGCGCCGGCGACCTACCCCGATCGTCGCCCCAGGGCCCGCGCGCGAGCGGCTGCACCGTGTCGTCCAGGCCGGCTTTCGGCAGCGGCGCAAGCAGCTGCACAACGGCCTCGGGCGTGAGCTGCGGCTGGCCCCCGACGAGCTGGCCGGCGCGCTCGCCGGCTGCGGCATCGATCCCGAACGGCGGCCGCAGACGCTCTCGGTCGAGGAATGGGCCTGCCTGGCCACCGCCCTGGCCCCGATCCCCGACCGGGCACCCGATCCACCGGGAGCGACGACGTGAATCCGCTGCGTCTCGAGGCGCCGGCGAAGCTCAATCTCTCCCTGCGGGTCACCGGCCGGCGGCCTGACGGCTACCACGAGATCGAGAGCCTGCTGGTGCTGCTCGACCTGGCGGATCGGCTCTTGCTGATGCCCGGCTGTTCGGGCCTGCGCCTCGACGGGCCGGCGGCAGGCGGCCTGCCGATCGATGCCGACAACCTCGCCTGGCGGGGCCTGGTGGCGGGACTCGACTCTCAGCCGGACCTCGCCTGCCTCAGCGTCGAGAAGCAGATCCCCGTGGCTGCCGGCCTGGGTGGGGGATCGTCCGACGCCGCCGCGGCCTGGCGGCTCGGTCGACGCTGGCGCGGCGCCGCCGAAGGGCCAAGCGCCGACGAGGTGCGTGAGCTGTCCGCGATCGGGGCGGACGTGCCCTTCTTCGCGGCGCGGCAGGCCGCGGCTGTGGTGACCGGGATCGGGGAGCAGGTCGAGCCCATCCAGCTCGCCGCATCGGACCGGCTGCATGCCGTCCTGGCCACGCCGCCCCGGCCTCTCTCGACCGCGGCGGTCTTCGCCGAGCTGAAGCCAGCCGAATGGAGCACGGAGCCCGCCCTGCCGCTCGATCCGCTGGTCGAGGCGCCGAACGATCTGCTCGGACCGGCACGACGGTTGCGACCCGAGCTGGACGACCTGTTTCGGCTGGTGCTGGCCGCCGGCGGGGTTCCTCGCCTCACCGGCTCGGGTCCGACGCTCTTCGTCCTGACCGATGATGGGGATCGTGCTGCGGCGGTCGCTGCGCGGCTGCGTCGGGCCGGCGTGCGCGTCGCCGAGACCCGGCTGCGGACCGAACCGGCTAGCATCGAGGCCCTGAGCGAGGACGAGGAGACCCCATGAGCGAGCGAAGCGAGGTCCAGACGAGCGCGGCTCCTGCCGCCATCGGGCCCTACAGCCAGGGGATCCGCACGGGGCAGCTCGTCTTCGCGGCCGGCCAGACCGGCACGATCCCGGCCAGTGGTGAGCTCGCCGAGGGAGTTGCCGCGCAGGCCGAGCGCGCCCTGCAGAACCTGGAAGCGGTCCTGGACGCGGCCGGCTCCGGCCCGGATCGGGTGCTGAAGACGACCATCTTCCTCGTCGACATGGATGACTTCGCGACGGTCAACGAGGTCTACGCGCGTCACTTCCCGGTGCCCTACCCGGCCCGCTCGACCGTCTGCGTCAAGGCCCTCCCCAAGGGGGCGCTGGTCGAGGTCGAGGCCGTGGCGCTCAGGGAGGAGAGCTGATCTGGTGGTAGCCACCGCGGCCATCGTGCTGGCTGCCGGGCAGGGGACCCGAATGCGCTCGCGGCTTCCCAAGGTGCTGCACCCACTGGCGGGCAGGCCGATGATCGAGCATGTGCTCGACTCCCTGGCCGCCGCAGGCATCGAGCACCGGGTGGTCGTCACCGGCCACGGCGGCGAGCTCGTGGAGGCGGCGCTCGGGTCGAGCGCCGCCAACGCCCGCCAGGATCCGCAGCTGGGCACCGCCGATGCGGTCCGCGTCGGCCTCGGGCGTGTGCCGCGCTCGGTCCGCCACGTGATCGTGACCATGGGTGACGTCCCGCTCCTCCCCGCCGACCTGTTCCAGCGGCTGCTGCGCGAGCAGGCCGAGGGCGAGGCGACCATCGCGCTCCTCTCGGCGCGAATGAATGATCCGAGCGGATACGGGCGCGTGGTCCGCGGCGACGATGGCAGGGCGCTGCGGGTGGTCGAGGAGAGCGACGCGGACGCGGCGACCCTGGCAGGCGACGAGGTGAACGCGGGGACCTACTGCTTCGATGCTGAGTGGCTGCGGGCCAACGTGGGGCAGGTGCCCGCATCGGCTTCGGGCGAGTACTACCTGACCGAGCTGGTGGAGCTGGCCGCGGGGAGCGGCCGTCGCGTGGCGGTGGTGCTCGCGCCTCGGGCCGAGCTGACGATCGGCATCAACGACCGGGTCGCCCTGGCGGTCGCCGAACGGCTCATGCGGACCGAGATCGCCGAGCGCCACATGCGCAACGGGGTCACCATCGTCGACCCGGATACCACGCGCATCGACGCGGCGGTCGAAATCGGGGCCGATGCCCGGATTGAACCGTGGACCATCATCAGCGGCAGCTCGGTGATCGGGCCGCAGGCGGTGATCGGGCCGAACGCCGAGATCCGCGCCTCGGGAATCGGCGCGCGCAGCGTCGTCTGGGCCAGCGTCGTCGAGGAGTCGAGCGTGGCCGAGGACGTCGAGATCGGCCCCTACAGCCACCTTCGGCCAGGGTGCCAGATCGGCCCTGGCTGCCGGATCGGCAACTACGCCGAGATCAAGCAATCCGCGCTCGGCGCCGGCACGCAGCAGCACCATTTCAGCTACCTCGGCGATGCCGATCTCGGCGAGCAGGTGAACATCGGCGCCGGCACCGTCACCGCGAACTTCGACGGCTCCCAGAAGCATCGCACCGTCATCGGCGACGGCGCCTTCATCGGCGTCGACACCATGCTCCGGGCCCCGATCACGATCGGGCCGGGGGCGCGCACCGGCGCGGGCGCGGTGGTGACCCGCGACGTCGCGGCCGGCAAGACAGTGGTCGGCATGCCCGCTCGGCCGATCGAGGCCCGGCGACGGGGCAGCCGCAGCCAGGACGATGCCTGAAGGCGGGAGCGGCACCACCGGCGTTCCGATCTTCGACCTGGCGCTGGTCGCCGCGCTGGTCCTGGCCAGCGGGTTCTTCGCCGCCTCCGAGATCTCGCTGATCACCGTCAAGCGCCACCGGCTGACCCAGCTCATCTCCGAGGGCAACCGGAGCGCCCGCGTAGCACAGCGGCTGATCGAAGACCCGAGCCGCTTCCTGGCCACGATCCAGATCGCGCTCACCTTCCTCGGCTTCCTGGCCTCCGCGGTGGGGGCGGTCTCGCTCTCCAAATCGCTTGCGGACGTGGTTCGACTCATCCCGATCGAGTTCATTCGCGACGCAGCCGGCTCGATCAGCTTCGTGCTCGTCACCCTGCTGATCGCCCTCGCCGCGATCATCATCGGCGAGCTGGTGCCCAAGACCCTGGCGCTCACCTTCGCCGATCGCTTCGCGCTCTTCGTGGCGCGCCCGATCGGCTGGTTCGATCGGGCCCTGCGACCGGTCGTCTGGTTCGTATCGACGGTTTCGAACGTCCTGGTTCGCGCTCTCGGCGGCAAGGACCGTCCGCAGGCCGGCTACCTCTCGACGGAGGAGTTGAAGATGCTCGTCGAGACCGGGTCGGAGCAGGGGAGCATCGAGGAGGAGGAGAAGGAGATGATCCACGGGGTCATCGAGCTCTCCGAGACCCAGGTCCACGAGGTGATGGTGCCCCGCATCGGGATCCGGGCGGTCGAGGTGAGCGAGCCGATCGACGAAGTGCTCGACATGATCGTGCGGGCCGGCCACTCCCGGGTGCCGGTCTACGAGGAGAACCTGGACAACATCCTGGGCATCCTGTACGTCAAGGACCTGCTCCCGTACCTCAAGGACCATGGCAGCAAGGCGCCGCAGATCGAGATCCGGTCCATGGCCCGCCCGGCGGTCTACGTGCCGGAGACGAAGCCGGTCGACGACCTGCTGCGGGAGATGCGCGGCGCCCGTCGGCACATCGCCATCGTGGTCGACGAGTACGGCGGAACCGCCGGCCTGATCACCCTGGAGGACGTCGTCGAGGAGATCGTGGGGGAGATCCAGGACGAATACGACCGCGAGGAGTCCCTCGTCGAACAGATCGAGGCCGGTGAGGAGATCGCCTACCGGCTCGACGGCCGGGTCAGCATCAGCGACCTGCGCGACCTGTTCGACCTGCCCGATGCCGAGGAGGATGACGAGGACGAGTACGACACGGTCGGCGGGCTGGTGGTGCACCGGGTCGGGCACATTCCGCTCCCCGGGGCCGTGGTTCAGTTCCGGGACGTGACGCTGAGGGTCGAGGCGGCCGAGCCGCGCCGGGTGGCCAAGGTGGTCGCCACCCGCCCCCGCCAGCCGGCGACGTCCACCGATGGGGAGACCCCGCCAGGCCCCTAGACGGCGACAACCGCCTCGACCAGGCCGCTGAGCAGCTCGCGCGCCTCGATCGGGATGGGGAGGACGGTCACGTCATTGATGGCGGTGGCGCGGCGCTGGCGCGCCTCTTCGCCGGCGGCGGCGCGCGCGCCGCAGCGTTCCAGGATGGCCAGCACCTCCTCGACCTGCTCATCGGAGAGGGCGCCGTCGGCGTCCGGCGGGCCGGAGCCATCGGTGGCCCGAATGACCGGCTGGTAGATGGCCCCCAGCCGCGAGCGGTCGTCGTCGCCGGCGTGCTGGAGAGCCCAGATCAGCGGGAAGGTCTTCTTGCGCTTGCGCACGTCACCCGCCTCGCGCTTGCCCGACGCGGCGCTAGCCCAGAAGGTGCCCTTCAGGTCATCGGCGATCTGGAAGGCGATCCCCAGGTCATAGCCGAAGCGGCGGTACATCTCGCCGACCTCCGGGTCGCCGGTGGCGACCATTGCGCCGGCCTGCACCGAGGCCGCCAGCAGCGCGGCCGTCTTCTTGCCGATCATCTCCATGTACTCGTCGACGGTGACGTCCAGGCGCCGTTCGAAGCTGATGTCCAGGTACTGCCCCTCGCACAGCGCCAGGCAGGTCTCGTCATAGACCTTCATCAGGTCGATCAGCTTCTGCGGCTCGTAGCCCTCCGCGTCCATGAGCCGATAGAGGGCCAGGCGAGAGAGCGCGAAGAGGGCGTCCCCGGCATTGATCGCCAGCGGCACGCCCCACACCGCCCACAGGGTCGGCCGATGGCGCCGCTCCCGATCGGAGTCCTCGATGTCGTCGTGGACCAGGCTGAAGTTGTGGCCGAGCTCCACCGCCGCGGCGGCCGGCAGCGCGTCCTGGTACTTGCCGGTCAAGGTCTGGTAGGCGAGCAGCCCGAGCAACGGACGGATGCGCTTGCCGCGCGGCCCATCGGGCTGGTCGAGCCCGAGGTGGTAGGCGAGCATCTCGTAGAGGGGCCGGGCGTGGCCTTCCTGCATGTCGAGCACGGACCGCATCTCGTCTTCGATCTCGCCGAGAAGGTCGCTAAACTCGACTCCGATGTCCACGCGCCAAGGGTACCCGAGGTCGATCGGAGCGTGAGCCGCGCGCGCCTCTACAAGACCGAGGCGATCGTCCTGCGCAGCATGGACCTGGGCGAGGCCGATCGGGTCCTGACCGTGCTCACTCCGCGGCTCGGCAAGCTGCGCGTCATCGCCAAGGGGATCCGCAGACCTCGCTCCCGGCTGGGCGGCGGGCTCGAGCCGTTCAGCGACGTGCACCTGGTGCTGGCCATCGGGCGCACCTTCGACGTCGTGACCCAGACCGCGCTCGAGGACGCGCACCTCGGGCTGCGGGATGACCTGCACTCGACGGCAGCGGCCTGGTACCTGGTCGAGCTTGCCGACCGGTTCTGCGAGGGGAGTGCCGACTCGCAGGCCGCCTTCAGCCTGCTCGCCCAGGGCCTGGCGGCCCTCGATGCCGCGCCGGAGGAGGTCTCCCGCGCCCTGGTGGCACGCTGGTACGAGCTGCACCTGCTCGACGCCATGGGATTTCGGCCTGAGCTCTCGCAATGCCTGGAGTGTGGGTCAGCGCTCGAGCCCAACGGCAACGGCTACTCCGCGGTGGGAGCCGGCGTGCTCGGGCCTGAATGCCTCCATCCTGCCCTCGACGCGCGGCCGATCAGCCCTGATGGCCTCAAGGTGCTCCGCCACCTGCAGCGCACCCGGCTCACCGACGTGCTGCGCGTTCGGCTCTCGGCGGCGGTTCAGCGTGAGACGGAGCGACTCCTGCACGCGACGGTCTCGGCGATCCTGGAACGGGAGCTGGGAAGCCGTGACTTCCTGGCCGATGTCGCCTCTCGCCAGGAGGCGATGGTGGCGGTTGGCGCGGAGGCCTAGTCCTCGCCGGCGACCTGCAACGACTCGAACCGGATCGCGGCCGGCCCCACGTACGTCGCGAACTCGGCCGTCTCGGACGAGAAGTGCGCATCGGCCATCGCCTCAAACAGGTTGCCGGTGACCGACCCGCCGCTGACCGGCCGTGTCCCGTCGGGGCCGACCTCGTAGCCGACCCGGATCTCCATCCCGAAATCGCCGTTGACCGGCTCCACGTTGGCCGCCGCGAAATCGAGGACGTGGACGACCGGGTCGCCTCCGTCGAGGAGGCGCGCGATGGGGGTGGTCCCAGGCTTGATCTCGGTCACCCCCGGGCGTCCGGTGGCGGGAAGCCCGAGGTAGTGCGCGTAGCGCTGGGTTGCCGACCGGGCTCGCAGGATGCCGTCCTCGATCACCAGCAGGTCCTGGGCAGCCAGGCCGTCGGAGTCGAACCGATAGCTGCTCGTGCCGAACGGGCGCCGTGCGTTCGAGCGCAGGGTCAGGGGCTCGCCGCCCAGCTCCCGACCGCCAAAGACCGGCTCGCCGATCTCGAAGCGTGAGATGCGCTCATAGGCGGAGCGAGCCGACGCCTGGAAGAGGTATGCCCCCAGCGAGCCGGTGCTCTGCCCGGTCATGAGTAGGTGGAGCGCCTCACCCTCGATCACCACCGGCCCTTCGCGGGTGGCCGGCGTGGTCGCCCGCAGCTTGTCGCGTGCCAGGCGTGCTCCCTGGGAGACCGCTGCCTGCAGGCGCAGGTCCTCGAGGCGCCGCGACTCGGCCTGTCGGAAATACTCCGTCTCGTCATCTGTCCCGCGGGCCAGCAGGGTGATCTCCATCAGGAACCGGGTCGAGGTGGACGCTGCCTCGATCCCACGGCTGTTGCGAAGCTCCTCCTCGAAGTAGGTCAGGAAGAGCTCCGCCCCGCTGAGGCGGACCCCCGAAGCCCGCTCTTGCTCGGTCAGCGTCCGGATCTGATCCGCGGCCTCGAGGCCGGCGGCGACCGCGCCCCCCGGCGATGCGAGGCGATCGTCGGTCAGGGGCACCTCGGGGAGGTCGGCCGGCTCCGGCAGCGGCCAGGGCGGGTTGTGCACCAGGCTGGCCATCGTGACCGCATCGTTCAGGATCTGCTCCAGCCGTCCGAGGTCGTCGAGCGCGACCGGGATCGTGGCGCTTCCGCGAGCGATCTCCCCCGCTCCCTCGGTCTGCGGGGAAGGGTGGTCGTTGAAGATCTCGACCTCGTACACCTCGCGCGAGACCTCCCGGACGCTCTCGATGACCGAGCCCGCGAGATAGATCTGCACGCCACGCGACCGCTGGAGCCGGAGCGTCCAGTCGTCGATCCCCGGATGGGCCTCGAGCGCGCCGAGGAGGCGTTGCTCCATTGGGCTAGGCGAGCCGGCAGCGGGTCCGCACGTGCGGCCCGCCGGCTCCGTTGGGAACCAGCTCCTTCCAGCCCTTGCCGCAGATGCCGGGGGTGATCTCGAAGTCGTCGGCGACCATGGAGACATCGGCCAGCACCTCGGGCACGTAGCCGGTGATGGCCACCGGCGCGTAGACGACGCCGGTCGGCCTGCCGTGGCGATACTCGCGCCCAAAGCTTGCCCAGATCTGGATCCCCCAG
>VBJX01000188.1:531-5021 GCA_005879775.1 Chloroflexota bacterium | reverse complement strand
GTGCGCCGCGAGCTGTTCGGCTTCGACCCCGCGGTCGGCCGCCCCCTGAAGGTCAACGAGCAGTGGCTCACCGTGGTGGGCGTCCTCGCCCCGGGAGGTGGCCCCCGGGAAGTCCAGGGCCTGACCCTCGCCGGCACCGCGAACGAGATCTACCTGCCGGTGACGGTGGCCGAGCGCAAGTTCTCCCGGGCGCCCTTGAAAAGCGCCCTCGACGAGCTGGTGGTGCGCATGGCTCCGGGGGCGCCCGTCCAGGAGTCGTCGAGCGTGATCGCGGGCCTGCTCGACCGCCTGCACGGCGGCGCCGCGGACTACACGATCACCGTCCCCGAGGCCCTGCTCGAGCAGAGCCAGAAGACCCAGCGCCTGTTCGACATCGCCTGCTCGTGGGCGGGATCGGGATCATGAACATCATGCTGGCCACGGTCCTGGAGCGGACGCGCGAGATCGGCATCCGGCGGGCGATCGGGGCGCGTCAGGCGGACATCCGCAACCAGTTCGTGGTCGAGTCCTTCACCATCACGGCGGTGGGCGGCCTCCTCGGCATCGCCATGGGGGTCTTGATCGCCAAGGGAGTCGCTCTCTACGCCGGCTGGACCACGATCGTCACCCTCGCCTCCATCGTGCTGTCGGTCGGAGTCTCGGCGGGGGTGGGCCTGGGCTTCGGCATCTATCCCGCGCTCCGGGCGGCCCGCCTCGATCCCATCGAGTCCCTCCGCTACGAGTAGCGGCCAACCCGCCTTAGAGTCCGAGGAAGAAGAAGCGCTCGACCCGGCGGGCGGAGGGCCTCGCGGTGAACGGGAATCCGATGGTGTCGAGGCCGTGCGCCAGCTCGGCGGCGAAGACCTGGTTGCCCTCGGGCCAGAGGAGGCTGCCCACGATGCGGCCCGTCCGCAGGTCAACCGCGTGCACCCCGCACTCGCAGCGCCTTGGGTCGAGGCCCGGTGCGTATCGGCGGAAGCGAGGTACGACCCGGCTCGTACCCACGAAGGCGAGCCGACCGTCCCCGCAGAGGCCGCGGGTCCAGCCGGGCAGGCGCGCGACCTCTTCGCTGCGGCCGCCACGGATCTCCACGACCTGGCCGTAGCCGCTGTTCGCAACGAACAACCGGCCGCGCATGAGGCGCGCCGAATGCGGGCGCGTGAGCCCCTGGACCACCGCCCGCCGGGTGCGGCCCGAGAAGACGACCCCCTGGCCGTCCACGGGAAAACGAGGGTCGCCGGGCCGCCGGGCCACCGGTGCCTTCACGGAAGCGGTGAAGAAGGAATCCGCCAGGGTCTTCCCGGCGGCTATGGAGTTGAGCTGCAGGTAGTTCCGGTCCAGGCGGGGCCCGCCCTTGCCATCGATGGACTTCGGCCACCACACGGGCTGGAAGCCGCCTTTCTCGTCGATCTCGATCACCGCATTGGAAGCGACCGCGTTGGCGAACAGGCGTCGGCCGATCCGGGCGAGGTCGTGGATGTAGAGCGCCCCCGGCAGGTATCGGCAGCGGACGGGCAGGAGAGCCGTCTCGAGCTCACGAGGAGCGGCGGCGCCCCGCCGTTTCAAGAAGCGCCGGCAGGGAGCGAGGTCGAAGAGCATGTTCGGGTTGCGGGTGCTGGCCACGTGCAGGCGCTGTCCTTCGGGGTCCACCGCCATGCCGCTTGGGTGGGGCAGCCGCATGTAGGATACGCGGGGACGGCCGCGCATCACGACGAGGGCCACGAGCAGGTGCTCGTACTCGCGCGAGATCAGAAGCCGGCCGCCGGCCGCTTCGACCGCGCCCCAGAAGTCGCCGCGCACGTGGTGCTGCAGCAGACGCGCGTCCGTGTCCACGTCCCACGGCCCCTGCACGATGATCCGGTGCGGGTCGCGCAAGGCGGCGTGATGGCGTGACCAGAGCGTTCGGACCCGCCGGTTCATCGATCCCCCGCCAGCCGCCCGCGGAGGGCGAGCGCTCCGGCGTACATCTTCCACGCGCTCCAAAGACCGGTGCGGGAGCGTCCACCGTGCCGCTTGAAGCCTTCCACGGGCATCTCGAGGATGGGCACCCCCCGCCGTCTCGCTCTGGCCAGCAACTCCAGGTCGAGGAGGTCGTCCAGGGACTCGAGGGCGAGGCGCTCGTAGAGGGCTCGGGGCAGGACTTTCGGGGTGCCGTTCACATCGCGGACGCGGATGCCGAAGAGCAGGCGCGCCTCCAGGTTGTAGAGCCAGGAGCCGATCTCCCGCAGGGGCGCTCCCCGGCGCTCGCGCCGCACCTTGGCCACGGCCTCTTCGGTGCGAGCCGAGTTCGCGTAACAGAGCCACTGGCCCCGGGCGGCCGCGAGGCCGGCCAGGACCGCGCGACCCCAGCCGCCGAGGGGGATGGGCAGGGCCCGGAGGCGAGGGTCGTCCTCCGCGAGGCCCTGGACGATCTGGAGCGTCGCATCCGTGCAGGCGTTGGGCACCACCACGAGCTCATAGCCGCCCTCCAACGATTCGAGCGGCGCCGCGTAGCTCTTGAGCACCCGGGCAACGTGGTCGGCCTGGTCCCGGCAGGGCAGGACGACGGAGAGCAGGGGCCCGTTCATGCCTGGCCCTCGAGCCACGCTCGAGTGGCCTCGGCGAGCGCGGCTGCGTCGAGGCCGTGGGAGGCACGCATGAAGCCCTCGCTTCCCGACGCGCCGGAGAGCGGCGCGCGTACTCCGCGCACGAGGAGCCGGCAGGGGAGGCCGTGACCCGCGATCGCCTCCGCCACGAGCGAGGCCAGACCTCCGGTCGAGTAGGCGTCCTCGACCGTGACCACGTAGTGGGCGGCCAGCAGATCAACGAGAGAGGAGCTCGCCTCGAGACCGAGATGGGCGAGAACCGCCACCGTCGGTTGGCCGCCGGAGCCGGAGAGCCGCTCGGCCGCGGCGAGGGCCTCGTGCACGATCGGGCCCGCGGCCAGGAGCAGCACCTCACGGCCCGGCCGCACGACCTCCGGCCGGCCCGGCGCAAACCGCCCCCCGAGACCGGGTACTTCCGGGTTGCCTCCCTTGCCCACGCGCAGGTAGGCCGGTCCGGAAAGATCCATGGTGGCGCGAACGATCGCTCGCGTCTGCGCGGGGTCCGCGGGAACCAGGACCGTGATTCCCGCCTGCGCCCGCATCATCGCCACGTCCTCGAGGGCGTAGTGGGTCGCCCCGGCGTGGCCGTAGGCGAAGCCCCCCCCGATGCCTACGATGCGGACGGGCAGCCCATGAAGGATCGCCCCGTTGCGGACCTGCTCGTAGCAGCGCATCGAGCTGAAACTGGCGATCGAGTACAGGAAGGGAACGAAGCCGAGCTGGCCCAGGCCCGCGGCGATACCGGCCCCGTTGGCCTCCGCCACCCCCACGTTCAGGAAGCGCTCGGGGAAGCGCTCCGCGAAGGGCTCCACCACGGACCAGCCCAGGTCTCCGGTGATCAGAACCACGCGCTCGTCCACGGCGGCCAGCCCGAGCAGCGTCTCGAGCAGGGCGGTCCTCACGCTTCATCCAGCTCCCGCAGCGCCTGCTGCGCGAGCTCCGGACTGAGGTTGCGGTAGTGCCACTCGAGGCAGTCTTCCATGAAGGAGACACCGCGGCCCATGGTCGTCCGAGCCACGACCACCCGCGGGCGATCACCGGCGGGGGCCAGAACCTCGAGCAGCGCGGCGAGGTCGTGGCCATCCACTTCGACTGCCTCCCAGCCGAAGGCCTCGAAAGCGCGCCCGAGGCGCCGGAGGTCGAGGATGTCGCGCGTGCGGCCGAGGGCCTGCAGGCCATTCAGGTCGACGATGGCGCGCACGGACGAGAGCCCATGGTGCCCTGCGAACATCGCGGCCTCCCAGACCTGTCCCTCGTTGCACTCCGCGTCGCTCAGCTGGGCGAACACCCGGGAGGCGAGGCCACGGAGGCGCAGGCCGTAGGCGAGGCCGCACCCCACCGATAAACCCTGGCCCAGCGAGCCCGTCGTGACGTCCACCCCCCGCAGGCGCGCGTCGGGATGGACGCCGAGCAGGGAGCCATCGGCGCAGAAGGTCCGGAAGGCCGCCTCCTCGAGGATCCCGACGTAGCGCAGGGCGGCGTAGAGGGCGAGCGCCGCGTGCCCCTTGGAGAGGATGAAGCGGTCCCGCGCGGGGTCCTCGCTTCCCGGCGACCGCAAGACCGCCCCGAACAGCACGGCCATGATGTCCACGATCGAGAGCGCGGAGCCGACGTGACCCACGCGTGACGCCAGCGACTGGGAGATGATCCAGCGCCGCAGCGTGCGAGCCATCCCGGCCAGGTCGTGCGAGACCTCAGGCTCCGGCATGGCCATCCATCCAGCGAGCGGTGGCCGCGAGGCCGGCCACCAGGTCGTGGCGCGGCGCCCAGCCCAGCAAGAGGCGCGCCTTCGAGACGTCGGCTTGCCAGCGCAGGGCGTCCCAGCGGCGGGGCGGCAGGGTGCTCCAGCGGACCTCCGTCCTCGTCTCCAACGCCGTCTCGAGGGCGCCCACGAAGTCGCGCATCGTAGTCTGGGTGCCGCTCCCC
>VBJX01000188.1:0-486 GCA_005879775.1 Chloroflexota bacterium | reverse complement strand
GCGCGGTGTCGGGTCCCACCATGTCGAGGGTCTCGCCCGCTCGCGCGCGCCGGATCGCGGTGGGGACGAGGCGCCGTGGCTCCTCCCATGGACCGTACACCGAGAAGAGCCGGAAGGTGACTTTGGGGCAGCCGGTCTGCGCAGAGACGAGCCGGCACAGGTGGGTCTGCGCGGCCTTGGCCACCGAGTAGACGCTGTTCGGCTCGATCCGGTCCGCCTCGCGCATCGGCTGGTCGCGGTACCCGTACTCGGAGGAGCTGCCGGCGTTCACCAGGAGGCGCACCGAGGCCCCGACCGCCGCCTGAAACACGTGGTAGCTGGCGAGGACATTCGTCTCGAGGATGGCCCGCGCGTCCTCCTGCCAGTGGTAGGTACCGTGGGCGGCGAGGTGCAGGACGTAGTCCGGGCGCACTTCTCCGAAGAGCCGGCGCACCGCCGCCGCGTCGGTGAGGTCGAGGGCGTGGATGGGAAACGGGAGGCCGCGCA
>VBJX01000189.1:1994-3883 GCA_005879775.1 Chloroflexota bacterium | reverse complement strand
GGGTCATCCAGCACCCTCCTCAAGACAGCGACAGCCTTCGCGAACTCACCGCGATAGGCATGAACAGCCGCGCGACCATAGAGCGCTTCGGCCTGCGGACGGGCCCACGGTGCGGTTCGCGCCACGCCTAAGTCCGCAAGCAACTCAGCCCTGTCGACCTGGCCAAGGTGCAGCAGCGACAGCACTAATTCGGTGTTGTCGGCGAATGGACTTGCGGGAAGATCGGCCCAGAATCGCGCTGCTTGCTCGAGGGTTCGTAAGCTCTCATCCAGGTCACCCACCTGACGCAAGACCATGCCGACGTTGTGCATCGCGATAGCTGCGAAATGTTCCAATCCGCGAGCTTTGGCCTCTACTGCGATGCGCCGGCAGGCGTGCGCGACGTCTATCAACGGGCCACGCATCCATGTCGAGGTGATTGCAAGGTTTCCTGTCAGGCGCAAGCGCGTTGCATGTGCGTCCTGCGGGGCCAATTTCAGGCCCTCCTTGGCCGCCGCTGCAGCACTGTCTACTTGTCCCATATTGCTTAGGACCGTGCTTAGCTTCAGGTGGGCCAAGGCCTCCATACGGCGATCGCCTTTGCGGGCGAAGAAGCTCTGGGCGCGCTGCAGGGCGGTCAGCGCGTTGTCCCAATCGCCGCGAATGCCGCATGCCTCGCCGAACAGCAGGGACAGCCGTGCATTGTCGTGGATCGTCTTGGGCGGCAGCTCTTGGAGCCACTCATCGACGAGACCCAATCGGCCTTCGGCGACGACATCCTCTCCGTATCGGGCGATCAGTCGGGCGGCCTGAGGCGTCAGGCCGGCGCGCAGGTAGTGGTGGATCGCCTGCGGCCATTGCTCGTGGGTCTCGAAATAAGAGGCCGCGTGGATGTGGAGCCCCACCACCTCGCCGTCGCTGCGTTCGGCGATGAGACGACGCTCGAGGAAGTCGCGGAAGAGGCCGTGGTATCGATATCGGGCTTCCTCGGCGTCGAGACGGTAGGTGAAGAGGCCGCGTTGCTCGAGGTCGTAGAGGATCCGTGCGCCGTCGTGAACACCTGCCAGCCGCTCGGCCAGATCGGCGTTGATCTGCTGAAGGATCGATGTCGAGAGCAGGAAATTGCGGACGGGCTCAGCCTGCTGGTCGAGCACCTCCTCAGCCAGAAAGGCGAACAGGTCGCCGTCGGTCGTGGCGTTGATTGACTGGATGAAGGCGCGCCGCTCATCGGGTGTCTTTCGCTCGCGCAGCGATACCTCGACGAGCTGAAGGCTCGCGGCCCAGCCCTCCGTCCTGCGTTCGAGCTCACCCAGCTCGGTCGAGTCGAGGGGGTCCTGGTAGATGTCGCGGAAAAGCTCGTCGATCTCCTGGTCGCTGAAGCGCAGCGCATTGGTGCGGAGCTCCGCATAGCCGCTGTGGGTCTTGAAGCGGGCGAACTGCAGCTGCGGCTTAGCGCGCGAGAGGAAGATGAAGCGGCAGGTAGGGGGAGCGTCGCGCAGGATCTGGTTCCAGAGCCCGCGCACCTCGGTGACCGATGCCACGAACTGCCAGTCGTCGATGATGAAGGTGCACGGCTCGGTAAGTCGCTCGTGCATCTCGGCCAGCAGATAGGCGGCGACGCCCGGCCGCGAGGAACCAGGCCCGCCGAGCTGCTGCAGCATGCTGTGGGCCCTGTGCCCGAAGCCAGGATGCTGCTGGCTGATCGCCTCGATCAGGTAGCTGATGTGCAACGACCAGTCACGGTCGTGGCGATCGAGCTTGTACCAGTAGCACGGGAACTCGGCCTCGCGCTCCCATTGCCACAGCAGCGTGGTCTTCCCGTAGCCGGCGTCAGCTGCAATGACGAGGGCGCGGCACGATGCGTTGTCATGGAGCCAGTCGAGAAGGCGGGCGCGTCGCAGGGTCGGGGT
>VBJX01000189.1:0-1953 GCA_005879775.1 Chloroflexota bacterium | reverse complement strand
TTCGACGTTGACGCGACGACGAACCCCGTCGACCGATCGAGCTGACGCGCCCCCCGCGGACCCCGGCCGGCTTACCCGGGCAGGATAGGACTCGCCTGATTACCGGCGGCTTACCGCTTCACGGCGTGGTGCCGTCTCAGGCTCCCTGCTCGACCTCCCAGAGGGTGTGGGCCTCGAGGCCGTGCGCCTCGCGATGGACGCGGGTCGCTGTCTCCTTGTCGGGAGCGTCGACCAGGCAGAAGACCTTGCCCTCGGCCTCGTTGACCCAGTAATGGGTGTAGTTCACGCCGTACTTGCCCTGCGTTCGGACATCGGCCTCGTGGGCGCCCTTGACGTCCTCGGCCTTGACGCCGGGGATGTCGTGCAAGTCCATGTAGGTCGGCAGTCGGCATCGGGGGGAGATCCTCCTGTCGTTGTAGATGGGCGGATGTCGGTCCATGTTGGGGCCTGCGGCGGCTGCGGGCAACCCCGATTAGTGCGCTAGAGTCGAGCCATGGGACGCGCCTTCATCGGCCTGGGAGCCAACCTCGGGGAACCGGTCGAGACCTTCGGGGCCGCGATGGCGGCCCTAGGGCAGGCTGGCCGAGTCGTCGCCGTTTCGAGCCTGTATGCCTCAGCGCCGCGTGACATGGCCGACCAGCCGGACTTCACCAACGCGGCCCTGGAGCTGGAGACCGATCTGGAGCCGGCCGATCTGCTCATCACTCTCAAGCGCCTGGAGCTGGCCCTGGGTCGCGACCCGCAGGGCGTGCGCTTCGGGCCGCGGGTGATCGACCTGGACATCCTGGCCATGGAAGGCCGATGCGTCGACGACCCCGAGCTGGACCTGGTGATCCCGCATCCGCGCCTGGCGGAGCGCCGCTTCGCCCTCGAACCGCTCGCCGAGCTCGACGCCGCGCTGCGCCCGTGGGAGGCGTGCGGAGATGAGCGAAGCGCTCGAACCGTCGCCGACCTCTTGCCTGGCGTGGCCGACCAGCAGGTCCGGCTCGTGACAGAGGGAGGCGACTGGCTCCGAACCTAGTCGAGGTAGGACGGCGCCTTGGGCATGGCGTGGTAGTCGGCCAGCTCGTGCTGGATGATCACCCGCGCGCCTTCCCGGCTCACCAGGGCCTCGATGCGGTCCATCGACGCAAGGGTCTGTTGCCGATCGGTGTTGTAGACCGGGACCCGACGATGCCTGCGGCTCTCCGCCAGGTGCCACAGGTCGCCGCTGAGCAGGATGGGTCCCGCCTCCGCCAGTCGAAGCAGCAGGACTAAGTGGCCGGGGGTGTGGCCGGGAGCCTGGGCGATCACGACTGCCCCGTCTCCGAAGACGTCGTGGTCGTCGTCGATGAGCAGCGCGTCGGCAGTCTCGAGGGCGCCGTAGTCGTCCATCGCCTGGCTCTGGCGCGACTCGTCATCGAACATGGCCGCGCGCTCCAGGGGGTTGACGATCCAGGTGGCGGCGGAGAAGAGCCCGCCGTTGCCCGAATGATCCCAGTGGCCGTGTGACAGTGCCACGAAGCGGATCTCATCGGGCTTGAGCCCGATGTCGCTCAGCTGGGAGGCGATGCTCGGGCCAGGTGTGGCCCACTCGCCCAGATCGGTCCGGGTCGGCGACATCCCGGAGTCCCACATCAGGTCACCATCTGGATGCCGGACCAGGAAGCAGGGCACCGGCATGTCGAAGGTGCGACCGGCATAGGCGCCGTCATCCGACAGCTCGGTGGCATCGGTCCCGGTCGCGTGTACCTGACCGCCGTCGAGCGTGTAGAGGCGAATCTTCCCGGCTTCCGCCATGGCCTCGGCCTGACCTACAGCCGGACCCTTGGCGGGACCTGGTGGTCGAAGGTGTGCACCGTGTCGATGAAGCGGACGATGCCGCGCGCATAGCTCATCAGCAGCGAGTGCGTGCGCGCTCCCCCGCCGAAGAAGCGGACTCCCTGGAGCAGCTCGCCATCGGTCACGCCGGTG
>VBJX01000185.1 GCA_005879775.1 Chloroflexota bacterium | reverse complement strand
CTGGCGAAGGGCTTGAGCTTGGCAGCGAGGTAGTCGATGTACCCGGGGTCGGGGGGCTGCTCGAGGACCTCTTCGATTGCGGGAAGGAAGTAATGGAGGGTCCGGACTGGGGGCAGTGGCGGACCTGAGCGGAGTGTGCGGCGAGCGGCCGCCAAGAGCAGAGCCGTGCGGACAGTCCTGAGGGGCACGCCGCGGCGGCAGAGGTCACGAGCGAGGCGGCGGTCTTGCCGGCTGGGCCGCCAGGGGGTTCCTGGCAGGGAGCTGTAGGTGGCGAGCACGGCCTCGAGGTAGAGGCGTTCCTGGTCGGCTGGTCGCTTCACTTCTTCTTCCTCCTGGCGGCGGCTTCCTTCTGGCTCTCGTGCACGCGGTAGCTGTCTCCCTCGATCATGGTGACGTCGGCGTGGTGGGTGAGCTTGTCGAGCAGGGTGGCGGTGGAGGTGGCGTTGGGGAAGACGGTGTTCCAATCGCGGAAGGCGAGGTTGGTGGTGAGTACGATGGACTTCTTCTCGTAGCGGCGATCGACGACCTTGTAGAGCAGGTCGGCGGCGTGGTGGTCGTAGGAGAGGTAGCCGACCTCGTCGATCACCAGGATTTGCGGGGAGGCGTACTTGGTGAGCTTGCGGCGGAAGGTGGTTTGGGCGACTTCGGAGCGCAGGTCGTCGAGCAGCTCGGCCGCGGTCACGAAGAGGACGGAGTGGCCGGAGAGGGCGGCCTGATAGGCGAGATTCTTGGCGATCATGGTCTTGCCCACGCCGTTGGCGCCCAGGAGCACGAGATTGCGGTGCTCCTCGACGAAGTCGAGGGTCAAGGCGCGCTCGATGACGTCCCGCTCGATTTTCTTGGGCCAGTTCCAGTCGAAGTCGGCGATGGGCTTGAAGCGGCCGATGCGGGAGCGCTCCAGGCGTCTCTCCAGGCTTCGCTTGGCGCCCTCGGTCAGCTCGAGGCGGACGATCTCCTCGACCACCTGGCGCGGAGAGAAGCGGCCCTTGCTGGCGCGGGCGAGGAAGTCGTCGATGCAGTCGGCCAGGGCGACGAGGCCGATCTGGGCGAGTTGCTCCTTGAGGTCAGGAGTCCTGGTCGTCGTCGGTGCGGGAAAGCTCATCGTAGATCTCCGCTTGATGGGGCCGGACCACGAGGTCGGCCAGGTCGGGACGGCGAGAGAGGTCGACGGGAAGGGGAGGCCGGGTCTTGGCCGCGCGGCGGCGCCGCTCCAGCAGGTAGGCGACCGAGGAGATGCGAGGCGTGTCTCGCTCCAAGGCTTCGCTCAGGGCAGCCCGCAGGGCCTGCGCCCCGTAGTCGTCGAGCAGGCGCAGGAGCTTGAGGGTGGTGGAGCCGGCGTTCTCGCCCTTGGCGAAGGCCGCCTGCAGGAAGGCCTGAGTCTCGGGCACGACGGCGGTGAGGCGGCCGGAAGGCGTCTGTCCTCGGGCCCTGCGCTTGTGCTCGAGCAGGGCCTCCTCGTGGCCGGCCTGGTCGACGTACTGGTCGCGGTCGTAGCTGCGGCGGTGAGATGCGATCTCGACCTGGCCGTCCAGGATGCGCACGGCCGCCGCGGAGGCCACGAGAGTGAGCTGCCGGCCCACCGCCGGGAGCGGGATCGAGTAGTGGTTGAGGTCGAAGGGGACCCAGATCGCCTTGAGCTGCCGCACCGGCCGGACCAGCTCGGCGACGAAAGGATGCAGGGGCAGCGGGAGCAGCCGCGCCTTTTCTTCCGCGAAGACCTCCGCCACCGTCCGCCATTTGGTCGCGCCACGCCCAAGCCCTGCCGTTGAGATCCTCGAGGGTGGTGAAGCGCGTGCCCTCGAAGAAGGATTCCCTCACGTAGCGGATGGCCCGCTCCACCTTGCCTTTCTGGTTGCCCTTGCCAGGGGCGCAGGGGCGCGGCTGGAAGTGGTAATGCGAACAAAGCTCGATCAGCCGCGGATGGAAGTGGACAGCGCTGCCCTGGCGCTCCAGCACCGCTGACTTGAGGTTGTCGTACAAGATCACGCGTGCGACGCCGGCGAAGAAGTCGAAGGCGGCCACGTGACCCCGGAAGAAGTTCTCCTGGCTCTGGTCGAAGAAAAACTCCAGGAAAAGGGCCCGGGAGAAGCTCAGCGTCATCACGAAGCAGGAGAGCCGCCGCTTGGCACGGCCGACCACCACCTCCCCGAAGTGCGCCCAGTCCACCTGCGCCTGCTCGCCCGGCAGGCTGACCAGGCGAAGAAAGGGCTCTCCGCTGGCGGGCCGAAGCCGGGCCACCACACAGCGGAGCCGCTGAATGGAGCCCACGTACCCGCGCTGGCGAATCATGTCCAAGAGCCTTGTGGCGCGCAGACGCGGGTGTCGCTCCAGCGTCTCGCGCAGGAAAGGCAGGTAGGGGTCGAGCCGGCTCGGGCGCAGGCGGCACGGCCGGTGCAGAGGGTCGGTCTCCACCGCCGCCCGCACCGTGTCCCGGTGCACGCCCAGCTCGGAGGCGATGGTGCCGATCTTCCAGTGCTCGGCGAAGTACAGGCGGCGAATGGTGGCGACCTTCTCCGGATCGAGCATGCGGGCCTACCCCGTGAATGGATCAATCAGCGTCCCTGTGCGACCGCAGACGCGGCAGAAGACCTCGCCTCCGCACGATTCGGGCGGGGTCCAGATCGGCGGCAGCAGGGTAGAGAAGACGGCCCTCGCATCGCTACGTTGATCCGTCACGCGGAGCGCGCCCAGCCGCCGGCGGTACTCCCGTTGACGATCGCGGTGGTCGAGTCGCCCCTCCGCGCTAAGCTGGTGCCGACGATTCGCCGCTCGTCGCTGCTGCCTCCGCGTTTTGTCCCGACACCGCTCCGAGCAGTACCGCTGCCCGCGATCGCAGGACCGGCACACGTAGAACACCGCCCCACATTCCTGGCCGCGACACAGCCGTTGTCGGAGAGGGATTTGCTCGGTGCCCGCCATCGACCCTGCAGGGCAGGGCTCGACAACGGACCGCCAGCGTGGGAAGCTCGATCACTCTTGTGGTGCGGCTCCCCTCACGGGATCACGCACAAAACCCCGGTCGCCGCGCTAACGACGACCGGGGTTTCGTTTCTTCGCCTGCCGGCGGAAAGCTTAGACCGTCACGCCCCCGCGCCTTCGGCGCGGATGATGACGACGGTATCCCTCG
>VBJX01000026.1 GCA_005879775.1 Chloroflexota bacterium | reverse complement strand
CCGCATCGCACACCTCGGTGAGGTTGTGGGGCGGGATGTTGGTGGCCATCCCGACCGCGATCCCGGAGCTGCCGTTGATGAGCAGGTTGGGGAGGCGCGCAGGCAGGACGGTCGGCTCGCGCAGGCGACCGTCAAAGTTGTCGACGAAGTCGACGGTCTCCTTCTCGATGTCGGCCAGCATCTCGTCGCTGATCGCGGCCAGCCGCGCCTCGGTGTAGCGGTAGGCGGCGGCCGGATCCCCATCGATCGACCCGAAGTTCCCCTGGCCGTCCACGAGGGGGTAACGCAGGCTGAAGTCCTGCGCCAGTCGGACGAGGGCGTCATAGAGCGCCACGTAGCGCCTCGCCGACGACTCCTGCGCACTTTCGATAGGCCGAGGTCGAGCGCAAGCCCATCTCGTGCATCGTGTAGAGGATTCGCCGGTGGACCGGCTTGAGGCCGTCCCGCACGTCGGGCAGGGCGCGCGCCACGATCACGCTCATCGCGTAGTCGATGTACGCGGAGCGCATCTCGTCCTCGATCGCCACCCGGCGCACGCCGGCCTGCTCGACCTCCATGCCTGTGGGCTACCTCGCTGTCGTTACTGTCGCGTCTGTCATTCGCGCCGAGCTCCGGCGGTGGTCACGTCGGCGGGCAGGCCGTATCGGGCCTTCAGCTCGGCCTTCTCGGTCGGGCTCGCCCCCAGGAAGCGGCCCTCGCCTTCGGCGATGAGACGGCCGTCAGACCCGCGGATCTCGCCCTTCACGCGGTAGATCCGACGCCGGCGCTCGGTGACCCTGGCCCGGGCGCTCAGCTCCTCTCCGGGATTGGCTGGGGCCCGATACCTGATCTGCATCTCCGCCGTGACTGCCCACGAGTCATAGCTCGACGGCGCCCAGGCCATGACCTCGTCGAGGAGCGTGGCCAGGATCCCGCCGTGCACCTTCGCCTCCCATCCGACGAAGTCGTCTCCCGCCACCCAGGTGGTGCTCGCCGTCCCCTCGCCGAGCTCGATCGCCAGGTGCATGCCGATCGGGTTGGTTCCGCCGCACGCGAAGCAGTTGTGGTCGGCGAACGCGTAGCGTCGTCCGTCCTTGCCGATGATCGAGCGGCTCGACCCGATGCTGCCGCCCGCGGATGTGCCGGAGGTCACCAGGGTTCGTCCTCGTCCCAGTCGACGCCATCGATCTCGTCGGCCCGTGAGCGGCGCAGGCAGTGATCGGCGATCGCCAGCGCGAACGCATGGCTCACTGCATATCCGTCGCGCAGGAAGTTGACCGCGTCGCGCCGCTCCCCCACCCCGTTCGCCTCGAGCAGCTCGCACCATTCCTCGAGCTTGCGGCCGGTCTTGGAGGCGACCTGGCGGATATCGGCGACGTGTCGGCTAGGCATCGGCTGATCTCGTGCTTTCTTGGTCAGAAGTCAAGGTTCCGGACCTTTCGCGCCTCGCTGCGAATGAAGTCGCGGCGGGGTTCGACTCGCTCGCCCATCAATGTGCTGAAGACGTCGTCGGCCTCGGCGGCTTCGCGCACCGAGATACGCAGCAGGGTACGGGTCTCGGGATTCATGGTCGTCTCCCACAGCTGCTCCGGGTTCATCTCGCCCAGGCCCTTGAAGCGCTGCACGCTCACGTTCTTGGTCTTCCCCTCTCGCGACAGGTCCTTGACCGCCTGCTCGCGCTCCTTCTCGTCCTTGGCGTAGCGCGTCACCTTCCCGGTGCTGACCCGATAGAGCGGCGGCTGGCAGAGGTAGAGGTAGCCGTTCTCGATCACCTCGGGCATGTGACGGAAGAAGAAGGTCAGGAGCAGGGTGCTGATGTGGGCGCCGTCGACATCGGCGTCGGAGAGGAGACAGATGCGGTGATAGCGGAGCTTCGTGATGTCGAACTGGTCCCCGATCCCGGCGCCCAGCGCGATGATCAGCGGCCGGATGTTCTCGCTCGAGAGCACCCGATCGAGGCGAGCCTTTTCGACGTTGAGCAGCTTGCCGCGCAGGGGCAGCACGGCCTGCGTGCGACGGTCGCGACCCTGCTTGGCCGATCCGCCGGCCGAGTCGCCCTCGACGATGTACAGCTCGCTTCGCGCCGGGTCGCGCTCCTGGCAGTCGGCCAGCTTTCCGGGGAGGGCCATACCATCCAGGGCGCCCTTGCGGATCACGAGGTCGCGGGCCTTGCGTGCCGCCTCCCGTGCCCGCGCAGCGGTGACCGACTTCTCGATGATCCGCCGACCGTCTGCGGGGTTTTCCTCGAGGTGCTGGATGATCCCATCGGTCACCGCCGCCTGGACCGCTCCCTTGACGTCGGCGTTGCCCAGTTTCGCTTTGGTCTGCCCTTCGAACTGCGGGTCGGTGAGCTTGACGCTGATCACCGCGGTCAGCCCCTCGCGGACGTCCTCCCCCGAGAGGTTCGCCTCCTTCTCGGAAAGCACCCCGGCCTTGCGGGCCCATTCGTTCAAAGAGCCTGTCAATGCCGCCCGGAAGCCGGTCACATGGGTTCCGCCATCGACGGTATGGATGTTGTTGGCGAAGGCCAGGACCGTCTCGGCGAACCCATCGTTGTACTGGAGCGCCACTTCGACGCTGGTCGTGTCGACCATGCGCTCGACGTGGATCGGGCGCTGGTTGAGCACGTCGCGGCGACGGTTGAGGTGCCGCACGAAGCTCGTGACCCCTCCCTCGAAGTAGAAGTTCTTCTCGCGGTCGGCGCGCTCGTCGCGCAGGCAGATCCAGAGTCCCTTGTTCAGGTACGCCGACTCGCGCAGGCGGGTGGCGATTAGGTCCCAGCTGAAGTCGAGAGAGTCGAAGACTTCGGCGTCGGGCATGAAGAAGGTTCTCGTACCTGTGCGCCGATCGCGCGCCGGCACCAGGCCCTTGTTCGCCTCGGCCGCGCCCCCGCGCTGTCGCACCGGACTGGTGGGCAAGCCGCGGCTGTATTCCTGCACCCAGCGCTTGCCGTCGCGCAGGACCTCGACCCGCATGGATGACGAGAGCGCGTTGACCACGCTCACCCCGACGCCGTGCAGGCCGCCGGAGACCTTGTACCCCCCGCCGCCGAACTTGCCGCCTGCGTGGAGCACGGTGTGCACGACCTCGAGCGCGTCCTTGCCCGAGGTGTGCTTGCCGACCGGGATCCCGCGGCCGTCATCAACCACCTCGACCTGGCCATCGGCGTGGATCGTGACGTCGATGCGTGTGGCCACGTTGGCCATCGCTTCGTCGATGCTGTTGTCGACCACCTCCCAGACGAGCTGGTGCAGACCGCGGCTGTCGGTCGAGCCGATGTACATGCCGGGGCGCTTGCGAACGGCGGTCAGTCCCTCCAGGACCTGGATGTTGGCGGCGGTGTAGTCCGAGGTGGCCTTGCGGCGCGTCCCACGGGCGGGTTGGACGCTCATGACCCCTCCGTCCGGATGCCGGCGGCGACGCCGCGGGTGATCACCCCATAGAGACGGTCGAGCTCCTCGTCCGAGTAGAACTCGATCACCAGCCGGCCTCCGCGGCGAGTGCGGACGATTCCAACCTTCGTGGCGAGGATGCCGCGCAGCTGAGCCTCAAGGTCCGCCAGGTCGCTGGTCAGCTCAGCGTGTCGAGGAGCGGGGGCGGTCCGCTTGCGCCGCACGAGCTCCTCGGTCTGCCTGACCGACAGCTGCCGATCGAGCACCAGCTGCAGGACGGCGCGCTGCAGCTCGGGCACCGTGAGCGCAGCCAGGGCCCGGCCATGCCCCTCGCTGATCTTGCCCTCAACGATCGCCTGGCGGGTCTCGGGGGCGAGGTCGAGGAGGCGGAGCGCGTTGCTGACCGCCACGCGGCTCTTGCCGACCTGGCCCGCGACTGCCTCGTGTGAGAGCCCGAACCGCTCGATCAGCTCCCGATAGGCTCCCGCCTCCTCCATCGGGTTCAGGTCGGCGCGCTGCAGGTTCTCGACCAGGGCGAGCTGGAGCGTCTCGTCTGCAGCTGCCTCGCGAACCACGGCCGGAATCGTGGCCAGGCCCGCGGCGCGCGCAGCGAGCAGGCGTCGCTCGCCTGCGATCAGCTCATAGCCGCCGTCCACGCTGGTGCGCACCACGATCGGCTGCAGCACGCCATGCGCCGCGACCGAGGCGGTCAGCTCGGCCATCCCCACGTCGTCGAAGCGGCTCCTGGGCTGGTGTGGGTTGCGCGCGATCCGGTCGACAGGGATCTCGAAGGTGGAGGTCGTCTCTCCCGCGCTGGGTATCAGCGCCTCGAGCCCGCGGCCCAGCCCGAACGGCCTAGCCACGAGAGACGACCTCCTCGGCGAGCTCGCCGTAGGCGCGCGCTCCCCGCGAAGTCGGGTCGTAGAGAGCGATGGGCAGTCCATGGCTCGGAGCCTCGGAGAGGCGAACGCTGCGCGGCACCACCGTGTCGAACACGGTCCCGTTCATGTGGCGCCGGACCTCGGCCGCCACCTGTACCGAGAGGTTCGTGCGCCCGTCGTACATCGTGAGCAGCACGCCCTCGATCTCCAGGCGGGGGTTCAGCCCCGCCCGGACCATTCGAATCGTGTTCACCAGCTGGCTGAGTCCCTCAAGTGCGTAGTACTCCGTCTGGATCGGGATCAGGACGCCATCGGCTGCCGTCAGCGCATTCACCGTCAGGAGGCCGAGTGAGGGCGGGCAATCGATGAAGACCCTCTCGTACGCTCCGTCCAGCTCCGACAGGCAGGCTGCCAGCCGTCGTTCGCGCGCAGCCATCCCGACGAGCTCGATCTCGGCTCCGGACAGCGACGGAGACGATGGCACGACATCCAGCCCCTCCAGCTGCGTCCGGAGCGTCACGTCTCCGATTGGAACGCGATCGATCAGCACCTCGTAGATCGACCGATCGAGCAGTCTGCGGTCGACACCGAGGCCGCTCGTCGCGTTGCCTTGCGGATCGAGGTCGATGACGAGCGTCGAAATCCCGGAAAGGGCCAGGTAGGCCGCCAGATTGACAACGGTCGTCGTTTTGCCGACGCCGCCCTTCTGGTTGGTACAGGCGGTGACCCTGAGCACGAGCGCTCCGCTGCGAGTTCAGATCGGCTGCCTTATTTTACCAGTCAGGGCCCTTACCCACCGGTTATGGCGGCATTATCCACAGCCTCTGGGGCCCGATGTTTCACGTGAAACGAGCGCCGCAAACGGCCGGACGGCCCGTCTGGCCGATATACTTTTCGACAGCCCGAAGACGTCCGCAGCGGGCAATCTGATCGACCCAGGGGAAGCAGCATCAGCTCTACCAGCGCCCTCATCGCCGTCGGCGTCGGCGTGTTGCATGCCGGACTTGCGCCAGTGATCGAGATCGCCGGCGTCCGACCGAACATCGTCCTCGTGGCCGTCGTCCTCGTCACCATCCTGTGGGGCTTCGAGACCGGGATCGGCTGGGCGTTTGTGGCCGGCCTTACAGCCAACCTGCTCCTGCACGACCCGCTTGGCGCGATTCCCCTTGCGTTGCTCCTCGCCGCCGGGCTGGCCGCCGCCGGAGCGCGTCCCTTCGGCCGCCTGACGTGGTTCTACCCGGTCGTTGCCGTGTTCGCGGCGTCGCTCCTGGCCGATGGGGTGAGCCTCATCGTCCTCCGGCTCATCGAGGCGTCCCCCGCCGTTGGAGTCCCGTTGCAGCTGGTCATCCCCGCGGCGGTGCTTAACGCGGCGATCGCCGGGCTCCTCCTCTACCCGGCCCGCCGCCTGGCGCTGCGCCTCGGCGTCGAGGAGAAGGCCGCATGGTGAGGACCCCATGGCAGACCTGAACGAGAGCCGGTCGGACCTGCCACGTTCACGGGCACGGTTCGTGGCCCTGGGCGTGGCCGCCGCGTTGGTCTTCGGCGCCCTGGGCGGGCGCCTCTTCCAGCTGCAGGTGCTCGAGGGAGGCCGGTACGCACAGATCGCCCAGGCGGCGCGCACTATCGAGGTCGCCCTTCCCGCCCCCCGCGGTGTGATCTTCGACCGAACGGGAAGGCCGCTGGCGATCAACACCCCCGCCTGGACCATGAACGCCCGCCCCGCCGACCTGCCCACGGATCCGTCACAGCGCGCCTGGGTGCTGCTGCGTGCCGCCCGGCTGGCGGGGGTCGACCTCGCCGCCCTCCAGCAACGGATCGATGCGTTCCACGGCTCTCCCTATGACCTCGTCCCGCTCGTGAGGGGGCTCAGCCGGGAATCGGCACTGGTCCTGGGCGAGCAGCAGGCGACCCTGCCGGGCATCGTCGTGCAGGTCGATTCATTGCGCCAGTACCTCGACGACAAGGGATCGGTCTCAGGCACGCTCCTGTCTCACGTCCTCGGCTACACAGGTCCGGTGTCAGGAGACGAGCTCACCCAGCTGAGCACCCAGGGCTACCTGCCCGATGACGTGATCGGCCGCGATGGGGTGGAGGCGTCGTTCGAGGATCAGCTGCGGGGCACGTATGGGAGGCAGATCTGGGAGCGGGACGCGAACGGGCGGGCGGTCAAGGTGGTCGACACGGTGTCGAAGCCGGTCCCCGGCACGAACCTGATGCTCACCATCGACGCACATGCCCAGCGCGTGGCGACCGAGTCGCTGCTCTGGGGGCTGCAGGTTGCCGGAGTCAAGCAGGGCGTGACGATGGTCATGAACCCGCAGACCGGCGAGATCCTGGCGATGGTCTCGCTGCCCGCATACGACGACAACAAATTTGCGAGCGGGATCTCGGCGGCCGATTACGCCGCCTACCTGGCGGACCCGACCAAGCCGCTCCGCAACCACGCCATCTCTGACATCTACCCGCCCGGGTCGACATTCAAACTGGTGACCGGCCTCGCCGCCCTCGAGGAGGGGGTCACGACGCCCACCCGGCTCTGGCCGACCTACGGCTGCTACCAGATCCCGGATGCACCCGCTGGGCAGTGCCTCTTCGACTGGAACCACGCCGGCTTCGGACCGCTGAACATCGTGCAGGCCTACTTCAGGAGCTCGGACACCTTCTTCTACCAGATGGCGATCAATCTGGGGGTGGAACGGCTCGGAAAGTGGGCGCAGGAGCTCGGATTCGGCGAGCGAACCGGCATCCAGCTGCCGGGCGAGGCCAAGGGAATCATCATCAGCAAGGAATGGGCCCAGGCCCAGGGCCGCGCGGACGTCTTCACCGGAGAGCTGGCACAGGCCGGGATCGGGCAGAACGTGATCGCCGTCACCCCGCTGCAGCTCATGAACGCCTATGCCGCCCTGGCCAATGGCGGAAGGCTGATGCGGCCGATGATCGTGCGCGGCGAGACCGACGATGCCGGCAACCTGGTCAAGCCCTACGAGCCCGAGCTGATTCGCAACCTGCCGGCCAGCGCCGCGGACCTGCAGCTGATGCGGATCGGCGCTCGAGACGTCATCACCAGTGGCCACGCGTACAACATCCGCGACCTTCGACTGCCCGGGGCTCTGTCCGGCAAGACCGGCACAGCGGAGTTCGGGGCGAGCACCACCCCGGACGGTGCGTTGCCCTTCCACTCGTGGTTCGTGGCCTGGGTGCCGTCCGCTCCCGGGGCGACCGACGCAAACCTGGAAGTGATCACCTTCACCTACTCGGCGGTGGTTCGCGGAAACGTGTCGCTGGAGGTGGTCAAGTACTTCCTCCAGCAGTGGTATGGCCTCGACCAGGATATTCGGCTCGATCCGCGAGACTTCTCGCTCGTGGCGGCGAACTGACCAATGGG
>VBJX01000187.1 GCA_005879775.1 Chloroflexota bacterium | reverse complement strand
GGCGATCGCGCGAGCCCTGCTCCACGACCCGGAGGTGATCTACCTCGACGAGCCGACGAGCGGGCTGGATCCATCGGCCGCCAAGACGGTGCGCGACTTCGTGGCCGGCCTGCGCAGCCTCGGCCGCTCGATCGTGGTCTGCACCCACAACCTGGACGAGGCGGAGCGCCTCTGTGACCGGATTGGGATCATGCGCGGCACCCTGCTGCGTGTTGACTCCCCCGCAGGACTGCGGCGCCTCGGACGAGCGGCCACCGTTCGGGTCGAGCTCAACGGGGCGCGCGGCCCAGATTCATTCCTCGAGCGGCTTGCCGACCTGCCCTTCGTGACGGGCGCCCAGGCCCTCGACGGAGCGCTGC
>VBJX01000186.1:1947-4286 GCA_005879775.1 Chloroflexota bacterium | reverse complement strand
TGGCCTTCCCGGCCCTCGTCTTTGCCGCCATCCCGACCGGCCTGGTGGCCTTCATCCAGGTCAACAACCTCGACCCCAACCAGCTCGGCCAGATCCAGCAATACATCTCCAACTTCCCGGGGATCGACCCCAAGCTGGCTGCCCAGGCGTTCATCGTCACCAACTTCATGGCCTACTTCCTCCTCATCCCGGCCATGGTGCCGATGGCCATCGCCACCCAGTCGGTGGTCGGCGAAAAGGTAGCCCGCTCGCTCGAACCGCAGCTTGCGACTCCACTCGAAGTCCCGGAGCTGCTGGCCGGCAAGACGATGGCCGCCGCCCTGCCGGCGGTCAGCGCCACCTGGGGCGTATTCATCCTCTACGGGCTGGTGAACGGCGCCATCGCAGACACACGCCTCACCCGCTTCGTGTTCAACGACGTGTGGCTGGTGGCGATGACCACCCTGGTGCCGCTCATCTGCCTCTTCAGCGTGCTGCTCGGCATCGTGGTCAGCAGCCGCGTCAGCGACGCCCGCACGGCGCAGCAGATCGGGGGCTTCGTGGTGATCCCCATCATCGGCGTGGCGGTCGCCCAGTTCTTCGGCGGGCACGCCACCTTCTCGATGCAGCAGGTGATCCTCGGCGACCTGCTGGTGGCGGTGCTCATCGGGGTCGCACTGATGATCGGGTCATGGGCCTTCGACCGGGAGTCGATCCTGACCCGGCTGGCCTGAGCCATGCTCGCCCGATACCTGACCCTTGGCATAGCCGGCACCCTCCTGCTGGCGGGCCTCCTGCTGCTGGTGCGGCCGCTCATCTTCAGCTTCGCCTCGCCTCGCGACGACACGCACTACGCGGTCATCCCGGCAGCCGAGGCCGACCAGAAGGGTCCGCAGGTGATCAAGCTGCCGCTCAACGACTCGCACAACCTGCCCGGCGAGGTCCATCTCCATGAGCACGTGACCTTCACCGTGGTGGTCTCGCCACTTCCCGGCGGCGGATATGCCGCGGTCGATGCCTGGAGTCCGACCCACGACTGCGGGATCGGCCTCGGATCGGACCGGCTGGTCGACTGCGCAGGCGACGCCTGGACCTACGAGGGGGTCCCGCTCGTTGCGGCCGATCCGCCCCTGCAGCGCTTCCCGCTGACCACCACCGACGGGATGGTGGTCGTCGACTTCACCCGACCCTACCCCGCGGTCGGGTCGTAGGATTTCAGCGGAGGAGGACGCAAGATGCCAGACGGACTCGATCCGCTCGGCTGGATCGTCATCGGCTTCATCGCCGGCGCGGTCGCTGGCTGGTTCCTGCCGGACAGCGACCGGCGGAGCGGCTGCCTGGGCACCATCGTGCTCGGCATCGTTGGCGGTCTCGTGGGCGGGTGGGCCTGGACCAACGTGCTGCACCAGGACCCGGCGACCGGGTTCCTGGGCGCTCTGCTGATCGCCGTCATCGGCTCAGTGGTCGTGCTCGCCGTAGTCCGGGGACTGACACGGGACTGAAAGTGGGGTCGGATCGCTCGCACCATGTTGCTCAGCGTGGCCGTGGTGACCTAGCTCGTCACCCTGAGCCGATCATTCTGACCGCTCAGGGTTGTTCCAGGGTGCTTCCCGATAGGCAGCAGCTTGCCCGCGGGATCATGATCGAGGCGGCTACGCTGATGGGCTGGGAAGAGGTGCCATGGAGGGATCGCCGCTCCGCGTCGAAGGCTTCGGCCGCCGCTATCGCCGCACTCGTCCCTGGGCGGTCCGAGACGCTTCGTTCGCGGTCCCTGATGGCTCGATCACCGCGCTCGTGGGAGCGAACGGTGCGGGCAAGTC
Source organism: Chloroflexota bacterium (assembly GCA_005879775.1). GTDB lineage: Bacteria > Chloroflexota > Limnocylindria > QHBO01 > QHBO01 > CF-167. The sequence goes on along the minus strand of VBJX01000186.1, from coordinate 2,487 downwards.
GACCCTAATCCGGGCCTGTCTCGCCTTCGAGCGGCCGGACGAGGGGCGCATCCTCGTCGATGGCATCGACCCGACGCAAGATCGCACCAGGGCGGTGAACTCGATCGGCTACGTCCCGCAATCGGCGTCGCTGTACCGGAGCCTCACCATCGGCGACCACCTCGACATGGCGCGGGCCGCGCGACAGTCCTTTGACCGTCCCTACGCGCTCACGCGCGTTGAGGGGGCAGGGCTCACAGCTGGGCGTCAGATCGCCGAGCTGTCGGGCGGCGAACAGGCGCAAGTGGGCCTCGCCCTCGCGCTCGGGACGCGCGCGCCACTGCTCCTCCTCGACGAGCCGTTGGCCAGTCTCGATCCGCTCGCCCGCCGCGACTTCCTGACGGCGCTGGTCGACGATGTCCGCGGTCGGGGCGCGACGGCAGTCCTGTCGTCCCACATCGTGACCGACGTCGAGCACGCCTGTGACTGGCTCATCGTGCTCGCGGACGGTCGGCTCGTCCTCCACGCAGCCATCGCGACTGCCAAGGAGGAGTACCGAAC
>VBJX01000186.1:0-1903 GCA_005879775.1 Chloroflexota bacterium | reverse complement strand
TCCGTGGGGCGCCCGGCATCCCTTGAGGAGATCGTCCTCGGCCACCTCGCCGCCGCCCGTACCCGACGTGCGGAGGAATCCGCGTGATGCTGGCCGCCGCTCGGGTGACGCTGAAGCAGCACCGCTTCGAGGTCATGGTCGCAGCGCTCGCCGCTGTCGCAGCGGCGGCGTTGGGCCTCAGCATCGCGATCCGGATCGACGCACTTCACGTCTCGCAGGCGTGCCTTGACCAGGTACGTGCATCCCAGGACGGCTCAGGCATCGGAGAGGGTTGCCTCTCCCTTGTGCAGGCCGGAACGGGCATTCTGGGCGAGACGTACCTGAGCGGTGAGGGCAGCCTGCCGCTGTCGGTTATGGGCGCCCTGCCCTTCCTGCTGGGTCTGCTCGGTGGCGTGCCGATTGTGGCGCGAGAGCTTGAGGCGGGCACAGCACAGACGGCGTGGTCGCTTAACGGTTCCCGGATCCGCTGGCTGGCGCGCCAGGTGGCGCCCATCGCCGTTGTCCTTGGAAGCGCGATGACCGTCGCGGCGTTGGTTGCGATCCCCGTGGGGGACCTCTGGGTGCGCTGGGGTTATGGCGGCGCCAGCTCGCTCATTGGGCTCCATGGACTGCTGGCCATCGTGAGGGCTTTTGGCGCCTTCGGTCTTGGGCTCGCGGTCGGCGCGCTGCTGGGCCGGACCCTTCCCGCATTCATCTTCGGCGTGGCCCTGGCCCTCGCGTTGCTCTACGCGACTGGCCAGGCGCGCGAGACCTGGCTCTCGACGCTGCCCCCGAGCATCATCACCGAAAAGTCGCCGGAGACCGGCGAATGGAACAACATCCCCGGCGCGGTTGCGACGAGCTGGGGCTGGCTTACCCCGGATGGCGATCTCCTGTCGAGAGAGGAGGCACGCAAGCTGGCCAGCGATGCCGGAGTGCCCCCTGCCGATCCGAACGACGTGCAGGACACCCCGGCCGGGGTCTGGCTCGAGCAACATGGCTATGTCGGAGTGTCGCTCGGGGTAACCGATGAGATGGCGATGCGCTGGGCGCCTTACGACGGCCTTATCTTTGGCCTGGTCGGCCTCGCGTCGCTCGGGGCTACGGTGGTGCTCGTGAACCGGCGTCGACCGACGTGAATTTGCTAGTCCCGGTCCAGTCGGCCGGGTGGCCATCTAATTCAGCGACCAACCGTGGGTCGTCTCCGGGTGCGCGCGGCGGCCCGACGTCGGCGTATACGAGCTCGTCACCTCACCATCCTTCGGCCGCGATCCCAGAGCAGAACGCGGAGTCGGTGGGGCACCAGGCCCAGTAGGGCGTATCCACGTGAGTACAGCCGCGAGCGGAGGCCCAGGAGCACGGCTAGACCTCCGCGCGCCGTAGAACCCAGACCTGCTCGCGGCCGTAGGCGGGCGGCCCGCCCCTGAAGTCGCCGTAGTCCGCAACGACCTCGAGATCGGCTAGCTCGAACAGCAGGCGCATCTCGCTCCGCAGCGACCAGCGCAGGGTCAGCCGCTCGGTGTCGGACCGAAGAACGCCGCCAGACGCGTCGATCTCGTGGGTCGCCCAGTCCTCGACGATGAGCTGACGGGCGGGGTCCGGGTTCGAGGCCGTCACCTCCCAGCTGACGCGGTTTCCGGTCGTCGGATGAACGAGCTCGCCGCCGCGCGCGGCGACCTCGGCGCTTGGGACCACCCGGTCGAGTAGTGGATCGAACAGGTCCAGAACGAGCCGCCCGTTCGGGCGGAGATGGGAGCGAAGTGCCGCCAACGCCTGCCGTTGTGCGTCGGATGTGAGCATGAACTGGAACACCCGAGAGGGCGCCACGATGAGCGGAAAGTCGCGCCCGAGTGCCAGCGTCGCCATGTCTGCCTGCTGAAACGAGAGGCGGCCAGCTACCTCGTCGGGCAATGCCTCTCGCCGT
>VBJX01000183.1:677-2583 GCA_005879775.1 Chloroflexota bacterium | reverse complement strand
TGATCCAACCCAAGAGCGCGCACAAGGACCATCCGGTCAAGCCCCTGCCCCATCGCCATCCTCCCCGTGCGCTCGGCCGTGTCCCCGACCTCCTTCACCGACCCTCCGCCCCCCTTCTTCCCCTGGCGGCGACGGTCGGCCTGAGCTTCGACGGGATGGGGGTGCCCGGATACGCGGTGACGGGTGCACCCCCCGACACCAACGGCTCGGCCGGGGCCACCCAGTACGTCCAGTGGGTGAACACTGCCTTCTCCGTCTACAACAAGGCCAACGCCGCCCTCCTCTATGGGCCCGCCGACGGCAGCACCCTCTGGCAGGGTTTTGGGGGCCCATGCGAGACGGAGAACAGCGGTGACCCCATCGCGCTTTACGACAAGGCCGCCCAGCGCTGGGTCCTTTCTCAGTTTGCCGTCGAGTCCCAGCCCTATTCCCAGTGCGTGGCCGTCTCCACAACCTCGGACGCCATGGGCACCTACAGACGTTTCGCCTACAACTTCGGGAACGCGTTCAACGACTACCCGAAGCTAGGGGTCTGGCCTGACGCCTACTACGTGACCTTCAACATCTTCACCGGAGGCCAAGCGTTCGCGGGAGCCAAGGTCTGCGCCTTCGATCGGAACCAGATGGTGGGAAGCGGCACGCCGGGACCGATCCAATGCTTCCAGCTGGACGCCAAGTACGGCGGCCTTCTGCCGGCCGACCTCGACGGACGGACGCCACCGCCCGCGGGCGCTCCCAACTACGTCCTTGCCTTCGACGATGCCACTCTCTCCAACCTGAATCTCTGGAGGTTCCATGTGGACTGGGCCAATCCCACCGCCTCGACTCTCACCGGCCCGTCGCAGATCCCCGTCGCTCCCTTCTCGGAGGCGTGCGGTGGGGGGACGTGCGTCGCTCAGCCCGATCCACAGAAGCTCGACTCCCTGGCCGACCGCCTGATGTACCGCCTCGCCTACCGAAACTTCGGCACCTCCGACTCCCTCTTGGTGAATCACGCAGTGGACGTCAACGGCCATGCCGGAGTGCGTTGGTATGAGATCAAGAACCCGGGCAGCTCACCGACCATCTACCAGCAGGGCACCTACTCACCGGACTCCTCCCACCGTTGGATGGGATCTGTCGCCATGGACCAGCGGGGGAACGTCCTGCTGGGCTATAGCGCCTCCTCCGCCTCCGTGTTTCCGGCCATCCGGTACACGGGACGGCTGGCCAGCGACCCTCTCGGTGCCCTCCAGGCAGAGGCCACGCTCACCCAGGGTTCCGGGGCTCAGAACGGCGGCATCAGCCGGTGGGGTGACTACAGTGCGATGGCCCTGGATCCGGCCGATGACTGCACCTTCTGGTACACGACGGAGTACTTGAAGAGCACCGGGTCTTTCAACTGGTCCACGAAGGTCGGGACCTTCCGCTTCCCGAACTGTTCCTGTCCGTAGGACGACGAACTCGATTGACGAAGTGAGGTCGAGCGTTGAGGGCCGCGGGGCGCGCCGAGCCGGCGTCCACACAAGCCTGGGAGGGGCCGCTGCAGGGCCGCCCCGCCCTTCAAAGGCCTCCCGGGCGCGGGAGCCTCATTGTCGGTCCCATCAATATGCCTGATTCGCCCTTCGGCAGGATCCGGGGAGGCTGGCCCGGATCAGCGATGAGCCAGAACGATCTCAACAACGGACGCCTGGTCTGTCCAATCGGTTTGGCCGCGCTGGACCCGGCTGAGTTCGTGATCTTCCGCATCGGCCACTGCACGGCGGACCGGAAGGTTTGACGTCGAGCTCAGCTCGCATCTCTGGGACAGGAGGGTAGCGGTCGTAGGTTCGGATCAGGCGGGGCCGCGCGTGGGAGAGGATCGCCTCGGACACGTCCTGCGGAGCGCCCATCTCGCGAAGGCGCGTCCTGACGGTGCGCCGGATGT
>VBJX01000183.1:0-631 GCA_005879775.1 Chloroflexota bacterium | reverse complement strand
GCCAATGGCTGGCGCGTGCGCTGCTAGTCTCCGACGAAGCAGCAATCGATATCGCTCGGAGGGATCTTCCCCTGATCAGAGCGGCTGCCGAGTTCCAGATTTCCGAGGACATGGTCCGGTTCAGGCTCAACGTCACCGGCGCACGCGTCCGAGTAGCACGCCAGAGGAGACACTCTCGCCGGAGGAACTAGGGCATCAGTCAACTGATCCGGGCCACTCGTCAGGATTTCGCTGCCCGTCGACGGGGAGAACTGCGACGTCGATCCGCGCTCTTGTGGGGTGAGAGCTTGACTCCAATACGACGCGCGAGTCGACCTTGCCGATCGATGAGGCCCATTCGGACCATCTTTTCGAAACCTGCCGCTGGAGAGAGATCATCGACCTCTTCAAGGCCAGCCATTGTCTGGGCCGCGAGTGCCTTCAGGTCATCCATTCATTGCGCTCCAACTAGAGGTCAGGCCGGAAAACCCCAAGGATGCAACTGGGGTCTCGAACCGCGATCTGAATGTGTGACTCTTTGCGGATCATCGCCCCCGGGTAAGCTTCCTTTCCCCTCGAGGTCCATGTCTGACCACCTGGCCGAGCGCGCTTCCTCGGACCGCGTGGCGGTGAACAGGATCAGGGGCACCAA
>VBJX01000025.1:7686-13974 GCA_005879775.1 Chloroflexota bacterium | reverse complement strand
GATGCGCAGGTCGAATTCGACTCCCTCGAAGCCGCCCAGCGAAACGTTTCGGCGATTCGTCTGCTCCAGGCCGGGGCGGGCGGCGAGCTCGTCGGCGATCGCCTCCGGCGTGGTCGCAATGCCAGGTTCGGTTGACATGGCTTCCGCATCGGTCGTGCATGTCTGGTTGGCAGCCGCCACGTTGGTGTGGAGGCTGATGAAGTCGCTGCCTCCCGAATTGACGCCATCGAGCGAATCGCCGGGTGCGACGAGCAGGTAGGCGCTCGAGACGTCCTCCAATGCCTGCCAGCCATCGGGAACAGTGAAGGTCAGGGGCGGACGAAAGACCTCGCTGTGGTAGGTGCCGGCGGTCACGGTCCCGAGGCAGACTTCGCTCTCCGGGTTCGGGCAGCCCGCAGCGATCGACTGGACCGGAAGCGATGCTGTCGCCGAGGCGGCCGCGCTCGGCATCGCCTGCGGCGTAGCGCTTGGTTGCGCGGCGCACCCGGCCGTCGCGAGCAGCACGACGGCCAGGCCCATCCGCGGGGCAATCGATCGAGGGGACATCCGTTCCTCCTTCCTCGCAGATCGTTGAACCTTCATTCTTCGCCACGGATTCGAGGCGGACGAGAAGGGACGGAACGAGGATCCAATCGCGCCGGGAGGTCGGTCGTCAACTAACCGATGGCGATGCGAGTCCTCGCAGAAGGGGCACGATCTCGCGCCCGTAGACCTCGAGCTGCTCCTCCTCGTCGCCGTTCATCAGGTAGATGTTGAACTGGTCGATGCCGGCATCGGCCAGCTCGTGAAGCTTGGCGACGTGCTCGTCCGCTTCGCCCAGCACGCAGAACCGATCTGCCACCTCGTCCCCGACGAAGGCCGCGTTCGCCGACCCGACCTCGGCGTGATGGTGGTAGTCGTATCCCTCGCGGTCCGTGATGTACCCGGTCAGGGCCTCCGGCAGCTGCTCACGGGGATACCTGTTGACCAGGTCGACCACGTGGTTGCTCACCAGGGCCGGGAACCATCGGGTCCGCTCGCGACCGAGCTCCCGCGGGCCGATGTGGGCAGGCGCCGCCGCCTGTACCCTGACGCTGCCCGGCGGCCGCCCGGCGGCCGCCTCCGACTGACGCAGCTGCGAGACGAACCAGCGGATCAGGTCGGGATCGGCCAGCTGCAGGATCAGGCCGTCGGCCACCCGTCCGGTCATGGCCAGCGCCATCGGTCCATACCCGGCCACCCACACCGGGAGCTTCCACTTCCCGGTCCATGGGAAGACGAGCTCGGTGCCCTCGTAGGTCACCGCTCGCCCCTCGACCAGGTCGCGAATGACGACGATCGCCTCTTCCAGCGTCTTCATGGTGGTCGGCGGCTTGCCGAGGACCCGTCGAGCGCTGTCGCCGCGCCCGATTCCCAGGTCCATCCGGCCCCCGCTCAGCTCGTCGAGCACCGCCAGCGCCGATGCCGTCACGCTCGGCTCGCGCGTGGCCGGGTTCGTGACGCAGGTCCCGAGCCGGAGCCGCTCGCTGGACTCGGCCATCAGGGTGAGGAGGACATAAGCCTCGCGCCACAGGACGTGGCTGTCGAAGAGCCACCCGTAGCTGAACCCGTTGGCTTCGGCTCTGCGTGTCAGCTCCCGGGTGCGCTGGATGTCGTTCTCAGGCTTGAGGGTGAACCCAAAGTCCATCGGTGCTATGGGCGCACCAGGTCCGCGTAGGCATCGGGGCGTCGATCGCGATAGAACTGCCAGAGCTGGCGCACCTCGGTGATCTTGTCCATGTCGAGATCACGCACCAGCAGCTCTTCCTTGTAGGGATCCCCGACGTCGCCCACGAACTGGCCCCGCGGGTCGACGAAGTAGCTCTGCCCGTAGAAGTCATCGTCGCCCAGCGGCTCGACGCCGACCCGATTGATGGTGCCCACGTAGTAGCCGTTGGCCAGCGCGTGGCTCACCTGCTCCACACGCCACAGGTACTCCGAGAGCCCGCGCGAGGTGGCCGACGGGATGAAGACCAGCTCCGCTCCGTTGAGCCCCAGCGCCCGCGCCCCCTCCGGGAAGTGGCGGTCGTAGCAGATGTAGACCCCGACCTTGCCGACGGCGGTGTCGAAGACCGGGTAGCCCATGTTGCCCGGGCGGAAGTAGAACTTCTCCCAGAAGCCCTTGACGTGCGGGATGTGCGTCTTGCGGTACTTCCCCAGGTACGAGCCATCGGCGTCGATCACGGCGGCGGTGTTGTAGTAGATGCCGGTCGTCTCGGCGTCCTCCTCGTACATCGGGACGATGAGGACCATGCCCGTCTCCTTGGCGAGGGCCTGCATCCGCTCGGTCGTGGGGCCGCCGGGGATCTTCTCGGTGTAGGCGAAGTACTGCGGGTCCTGCACCTGGCAGAAGTAGGGGCCGTAGAAGAGCTCCTGGAAGCACATCACCTGGGCGCCCTGCTTGGCAGCCTCGCGGGCGTAGCGCTCGTGCTTCTCGATCATCGAATCCTTGTCGCCGGTCCAGTCGGCCTGCAACAGGGCTGCGCGGATGGTGCGCGCCATCGGTTCCTCCTGTGTCACCTCAGCCTGGGAGGCCGATACAGTACACCCGCCCCGAACCGGCTCAGCTGAACTCGCTTCCCCGCCGGATGAGCACCACCAGGACGAAGATGTAGGCCGCCAGCGCGACCGCGGCGAAGACCACCCCGACCACGGCGCCGGCTCCCACCAGCCGCCGATACTCCTCGACAGTGAGGCCAGAGTTGTCGAAGTAGCCCGCGGGGATGCGCTGGGTGGCGGCCACCAGGTTGCTGACGAGCACCAGCAGCCAGATCAGCACCCCGATCACGCTGGTGACGATCCCCAGGATGCGAGCCCAGCCCCAACGCTTCAGGGCGCCGATACCTCCGAGCAGGTGGGCCACGGCAACCGCCAGGGCAACCACTCCGAAGGCGATGAAGACCACGCCTCCGAGCCTCGCGAGCATGCGCGTCTGTTCGGGGGTCAGCCCGGACCCGCTGAACGAATCCTGCATCTGACCCATCAAGGCACCCACGAACAGGAAGAGGAGTGCGAAGAGGCCGACCAGGGTGGCGATCACAAGCTGGATGACGCCTGCCGCGACGAGGGCACCGGACGGTCCCGGTCGCGAGACCGGGGCCGGTGGTGCGGTCACCGGCGGATTCGGCGGAATCGAAGGCATCGGCGCGCTCGGCTGTGTCGATTCCGTCGATTCGGTCGGTTCGCTCGATTCGGTCATCTGGCACTCATGATGCGTGCGGGGCAAGCCTACTCCGGCTTGGCAATCGGCCTCGCGGGATCGTACGATCCGCTGCCATGAAAGAGTCCGCGCCGGCCAGCGGTCCAGGGCCCACTGAGCGCGGCGATCCGTCCGATCTGCTGCGCTCGACCGCCGAGCTGGCAGTCACCTTCCTTCGAGCGCTTCCGGATCGCCCGGTGCGCGTCGACCACGACGTGGAAGGCCTGCGACGCAGCCTGCTGCGGCCGCTTCCGGAGGACGGTGAAGACCCGATCAGGGTCATTGAGGACCTGGCGCGCGGCGCGGATCCGGGAATCGTGTCGATGGCCGGGCCGCGCTACTTCGGCTTCGTCATCGGGGGGTCGCTGCCCGCGGCGGTGGCCGCCGACTGGCTCACCTCCACGTGGGACCAGAATGCCGGACTCTATGCCGGCGGTCCGGCGGCGGCGGTCGTGGAGGAGGCCGTCGGGGCGTGGCTCATCGACCTCTTTGGCCTGCCGCCCTCCTCCAGCTACGGGCTCACCACCGGATGCCAGATGGCCAACTTCACCTGCCTGGCGGCCGCCCGCCACGCGGTGCTGGAACGGGCCGGTTGGGACGTTGAGTCGAAGGGGCTGTTCGACGCGCCGCAGGTGCACGTGGTGGTGGGTGCAGAGATGCATTCCACCGTCGGCGCCGCGCTCCAGTACCTTGGCATGGGACGCGACCGCGTCCACAGCGTGCCGACCGACGAGCAGGGCCGGATGCGGCTGGAGCCGCTGGAGACGACCCTCGCCGAGATCCCGGCGAGCGTGCCGCTGATCGTGTGCCTGCAGGCGGGGAACGTGAACACCGGCTCGTTCGACCCGATCGACGGCGCGATTCGAGCCATCCGCCGCCACGCCGGCGCCTGGGTCCATGTCGATGGCGCCTTCGGCATATGGGCAGCGGTCAGCCCCGCGCTCCGCCACCTGGTGGCCGGCATCGGCGGCGCCGATTCCTGGGCGACCGATGCCCACAAATGGCTCAACGTCCCGTACGACTCGGGGCTCGCCTTCGTCGCTCATCCGACGGCCCACGACGCGGCGCTCTCTCCGCCGCACGGCGCCTACCTGGAGTACAGCCCCACCCAGGAACGCGACGAGGTGCATTGGGTGCCCGAGTTCTCGCGGCGGGCCCGCGGATTCGCGGTGTATGCCGCGCTCCGCTCACTGGGGAGGTCCGGGGTGCAGGCCATGGTCGAGCGCTGCTGTGAGATCGCGACGGTGATGGCCGGACGCCTCGCGGCCGACCCGCGCGTCGAGATCCTCAACGAAGTGGTCCTCAACCAGGTGCTCGTGCGCTTCATTCCGGCTGCCGGTGCCAACGGCCAGGATGCCGACCAGCTGACCCGCGCCGTCATCAGGCGAGTCCAGGAGGACGGCGTGCTGTGGCTCTCCGGCACCACCTGGCACGGCATGGCGGCCATGCGCATCTCGGTCTCGAACTGGTCGACGACGATGACCGATGCCGAACGCTCGGCCGAGGCGATCCTGTCTGCACGAGATGCGGTGACCGCCTGAAGCCGATGGGCTGGCAGACCCCGGCCAAGATCGCCTTCATCGGGTCACACTCGGTGCGCAAGACGAATGCAGTCCACGCCTTCGCCAGCACAGTCGGCCGAGCCGGACGGAGCGTCGAGGTCGGCCGCGAGGTGGTTCGCTTCAACCCCCTCGGCCTCAATGAGGGCGCCACCGCCGAGGCACAGCTGTGGGTCCTGATGGCCCAGGTCCAGCAGGAGCTCGAGCTGCGACGACGGGCAGAGGTGCTCGTCACGGATCGGTCCGTGGTCGACAACTTCGCATATTTCCTGCGCGTGACCGATGGCGCAGATCCGTTCGAGGTCGAGCCGCTCATTCGCAGCTGGGCGACGACCTATGACCTCTTCGTGCGGCTCCTTCCCGACGTGGCACTCCAGGCCGACGGCGTGCGGTCCACGAACGATGCCTTCCGGGACGAGATCGAGGCGATCCTGGATCGGATCATCCCGACCTACATCCAGCCCGACCGGCTCATCGAGGTGCGCGCCTCTGAGGTGACTGAGTCGTTCGACTGGTGGGCAGTCGCGGAGCGCCTGGCTGAGCTGGTTGGGGAAGAGCTGCGGCCGATCGCTCAGCCCTCCGCGCTGGTCGACTCCTCCGCGGGTCGGGCCGGCCGGAAGCGGAAGTAGGCCCAGAACAGGACGCTGAAGATGCTGAACGCCAGGAAGACACCAAGCGCCGCGAGGAGCGCCGGGATCGACAGGCTCGACAGGTACCCGGCGTTGGGACCGATCAGGATGTGGACGAAGGCAAAGACGCTGACGCCGAACACGACTGCCCACAGGAACCGGTTCCAGCGGTAGACGACCCAGCCGGGCATGAAGCGGAACGGCATGAGGCCGAACGCCACCGCCTCCATGCCGGCCACCGTGATCGCTGACAGGGTGGTGGCAGCCAACGTGGTGCCGAAGGTGCCGATCGCCGGCGCCTGCCCACGGAACCATCCGAGCAGCACCCAGGCCGCAACCGCGACGGCCAGGGTCCAGACCGCACCTGCCGCCTCTTCGGCGCCCTCCTCTCGCTCGCTCACGTCGCGCATGAAGGCGATCCCAAGCACGATCCCGTAGAGGTAGCCCGGCTGGAGCGCGGTGACCCGCGAGACGGCCACGAAGATGGCGGCGATCACCAGCGCCCAGGGCAGCGCCCGCAGCCGACCCAGCTCCCCGCTCCGCCGTCGTCGCAGGATCAGCCCCGGGACTTCGAAGGCGAGCAGGACCACCACGAGCGCGACCAGGAAGCCGATGAAGGTGGCGAGCGTCGTGGCGTTCAGCCCCAGCTTCGGCGCCAGGAAGGTGCTGATGAGAGCGGCCAGCAGCAGCGCGCCGACGACCCGGATCATGACTCCTTCTTCCCGCCGAACCAGCCGGCGATCTCCTCGTAGTTGGCCTGTACCGTGTTGTTGAAGAGCTCGCCGGGGAAGGCCATCACCAGGATCAGCAGGATCGCCAGACCCAGGCTCGAGGCCACGTCGCCCGGCTTGGTGCTCACCTTGTCGGGACTGGGGACCTCCGC
>VBJX01000025.1:0-7625 GCA_005879775.1 Chloroflexota bacterium | reverse complement strand
GCCACCTAGCCCCTGCTCTGGGCTGGAGCTGGGCTGGGCCGGCTGACTCGGGGTGCCGGACCCAGTCTCGCTCCCTGATGCCGACGCCGATGCGCTGGCAGACTCGCTCCCGCTCGCCGACCCGGATGCGGTCGCGGTGGCCGATAGCGAGGCGGTCGGGCTCGCGGTCGAGCTCCCGCTGGGTGTTGCGGTCGGCGTCGGCGTGGGGCTCGGTGTCGGAGTTGGCGTGGGGGTGGGCGTTGGGCTTGGTGTTGGTGACGGTGTGGGGCTCGGGGTCGGCGTGGGCGTCGGAGTCGGCGTCGGCGTGGGACTCGGCGTTGGCGGCGCGATCACCGCTGAGTTGATCCAGTAGTCGTACTCGCTCGGAAAACCGTCCGAGTTGCGCACGACGCTCAGCCCACCCGTCAGGTTGCACTCGGCGCTGATCGTCATCGGACTGACGGTCCCATCCGTCGTCAGGTTGCTCACGCTGGCCACGAAGGCCGCCAGCTGGCGGGTGACACCGTTGCAGGAGACCGCCTGCATATCGGTCAACCAGGTGCGGAATGACGAGTAGAGCGGCGGAGCCCATGACGGGCTGACATCGGCCTCTGTATAGAGCAAGGTCAGATCACCGGAGGCGGGGGTCATCCTGGCGAACTCCGACCAGGTCCCGTCGAAGTCGAAGGCGCTGCACTGCACATCGGATGCAGATGCCTTGCAGCTCATGCCGTTGCTCGTCGCGACGGCCACCGCATCAAAGACCTGCGGGTCGTGGGTGGCACGCACCGCCAGCGCCGAAGAGGCCATCAGCACGACGACGGCGAAGAGGACCTGGAGGGTACGTTTGGCTGGCATCGAGACTGAAGTATCTGCGACCGCGCAAGTGAGGAACTGTGAAGTGGCCCGCGGAGGCGTTGTGGTCTAATCGGCGCCATGACCGTCACCTCCACCGATCGGCTCACCACCGACGAGATCCTGCGACTCAACCGCGAGTACACCTTCTTCTCCTGGTCGGCCCAGGCCAAGATCAACCCGATCGTCATCGACCGAGCCGAGGGGATCCATTTCTGGGACCCCGACGGCAAGCGCTACATCGACTTCAACAGCCAGCTGATGAGCGTCAACATCGGCCATGGCGACAAGCGTGTGGCCGACGCCATCGCCGAGCAGGCGCACAAGCTGGCGTTCGCCGCCCCCCAGTTCGCCACGGAGGTGAGGGGCCGCCTGGGGCAGCTGCTGGCCGAAGTGACGCCAGGCGACCTGAACCGATTCTTCTTCACCCTGGTTGGCGCGGAGGCCAACGAGAACGCGCTGCGCATGGCGCGCATCGTGACCGGCCGCCAGAAGGTGATGGCCTACCACCGCTCGTACCACGGGGCGACCGCCGGATCCATCAGCGTGACCGGTGACCCGCGACGCTGGGCCAACGAGCCGGGGGTGCCCGGGGTCATCCGCGTGCTCGACCCGTGGCGCTGGGCTCGGGGCGAGCCCGAGCCGGTCGACGAGCACTTGGCCTACATCGAAGAGGTGATGCAGTACGAGGGACCGCACACCATCGCGGCCTTCATCATGGAGACGGTCACCGGCACGAACGGCATCCTGATCCCGCCGGATGGCTACCTGGAGGGGATCCGGGACCTCTGCACCCGGCACGGGATCATCATGATCTGCGACGAGGTGATGGCCGGCTTCGGCCGCACGGGTCGCTGGTTCGCGGTCGACCACTGGAACGTCGTTCCGGACCTCTTGACCATGGCCAAGGGGCTCACCAGCTCGTACCTGCCGCTCGGGGCGGTGGCGATGAGCCCGAAGGTTGCAGAGTTCTTCAACGACCGCGTCTACTTCGGCGGCCTCACCTACTCCTCGCATCCGATCAGCTGCGCCGCCGCGATCGCCGCGGTCAACGTGCTGCGTGACGACGACCTGGTGGGCAATGCCGGACGCCTCGACCCGATCATGAAGGAGCTGCTGCACGGGCTGCAGGAGCGCCATCCGAGCGTGGGGACCGTGCGCAGCATCGGGCTCTTCGGGGTCTTCGAGCTGATCCGCTCGCGAGTCACCATGGAGCCGATCGCTCCGTTCAACGGCAGCTCCCCGGAGATGGCTGCGCTCGACGCCAAGCTACGCGAAGACGGCCTGTACACGATGTTCCACTGGAACCAGGTCTTCACCAACCCGCCGCTGTGCATCACCGAGGCACAGCTGCGGGAGGGATTCGCGATCATCGATCGCGCCCTCGAAGCGACGGATGCGGCGATCGCCTGACCCGCCGCGGGTTCCCGAGGGATCTCAAGCAGCGCCACACAGGCGCGGCTCGCGAGTCGTCTTCTTCGGGTCGTTCGTCGTTGGCATCCTGGTGTCCTGGGAGCTGGTGAAGTTGATCGGCGGCGATCCCTGGCGCTATTTCGGAATGACCTGGCGTCCGCCTCTGAAATTCTGGTTCGCTTCGGACGTGAACTTGCCGCACGTCTGGGCCATCGTGGCGCGCATCTTCCAGCCCCTGACGTCCGGATCCGGCGAGTCACTTGGCAGCTACCTGTTCTGGCAGTCGCTCTACACGTGGCGTGAGGCGCTCATCGGCTTCGTCGTTGGAGGGATCCTGGGCATTGCGATTGCAACTGCCTTCGTCCATTTCTCGCTGGTGGAACGCGCATTCCTCCCGTACGTCGTCGCCAGTCAGACGATCCCCATCGTGGCGCTGGCACCGATGATCGTCTTCTTCGTTGGGCACAACATCACTGCGGTCGTGATCATCGCCACGTACCTCAGCTTCTTCCCGGTGACGATCGCGATGCTTCGGGGACTGCGTTCCCCCGACCCAAGGGCGCTTGAGCTCATGCGCTCCTACGCGGCGACCCGCAGGGCCGTCCTCTTCAAGGTCCGATTCCCCGCCTCGGTGCCGTACTTGTTCACCGCCATGAAGATCACCGCCACCGCCAGCGTGGTCGGCGCGATCGTCGGCGAGGGCCCTGGTGGCATTCAGGCCGGCCTCGGCCGAGCGATCCTCTTCTTCAGCCAGAGCTACTCGATCGCCCCCGAGAAGCTGTGGGCCGCCATCCTCTTCACGGCGGTGCTCGGGATCGCCTTCTACGCAATCATCCGGGCACTGGAGGCGCGCATCCTGCGCGGTCGGCCCGAGGGCGCCGGCGCATGACCGCTGCCAACCCATCGGTCGTCAGCCTCTCCCACGTCAACAAGACCTTCGGCGCGGCAGGCGGCGGCACCGTCGCCCTCTCCGACATGAGCATGGAGATCGGTCGAGGCGACTTCGTGTCGCTGATCGGTCCTTCAGGGTGCGGCAAGTCGACGCTGCTGCGGCTCATCGGGGACCTGACGGAGCCCACCGGGGGGACGATCCAGGTGAACGGCAAGCCCGCGGTCCAGGCAAGGTTGGACCGCGACTATGGGATGGTGTTCCAGGCGCCGGTCCTCTTCGACTGGCGCACCGTGGAGGAGAACGTTCGGCTCCCTTTGGAGCTGTTCGGGCAGGATCGCGCGACCCAGGCATCCAAGACCGCGGAGATGCTCGAGCTGGTCGACCTGGCGGACTTCGGCCGATACCGCCCGTATGAGCTGTCGGGTGGCATGCAGCAGCGGGTCGCCATCGCTCGCGCGCTTGCCTTCTCGCCGCTGCTGCTGCTCATGGACGAGCCGTTCGGCGCTCTCGACGAGATGACGCGTGAGCGGATGAACTCCGAAGTTCTCAAGATCTGGCAACGGACCGGGATCACCGTGATCTTCGTGACCCACTCCATCCCAGAGGCCGTCTTCCTCTCGACGCGCGTCGTCGTGATGAGCGCGCGCCCGGGCAGGATCACCAAACTAGTCGAGGTCGACCTCCCCCAGCCGCGGGGCCTCGTCACGCGAGAGAGCTCTCGCTACTTCAACCTCATCACCGAGGTCCGCGAAGCGCTGCGTGCCGGTGAGGGCCCGATGCCCGAGGGCGGACTCTCCTCGGTCGAGGTCACCGTCGCCGAAGGGGGCATCGGCTAGATGCGACAGCTGCGTCGCTACCTCCCGGCACTCCTGATCCTCATATCGGTGCTGGTCGGCTGGGAGGTCGCCGTCCGAGCGTTCAACGTGAAGGGCTTCATCCTGCCCGCGCCGTCGGCCATCTGGGCGGCGCTGGTCACCAACTGGACCGATGGCTACGGCATCTTTCCATCGGCGCGGGTAACCCTCATCGAGGCGCTCGGCGGCCTGGCGATCGGGACGCTCCTGGGCGTCGCCACGGCCGTGGTCGTGTCACGGTTCCCTCGGTCGCGCGACACGGTCCTGCCCCTAGCCGTGGCGGTGAACGCCGTCCCGATCATCGCGTTCGCACCCCTGGCGAACAGCTGGTTCGGCGCGTTGAGCCCCGTTTCGAAGATGGCGATCGCAGCCGCCCTCGTCTTCTTCCCGATCATGATCAATCTCCTTCGCGGCCTGACCGAGGTGGATCGATCGGCCCTGGAGCTGATGCGCTCATACGCCGCCGGCCCCACTGCGGTCACGGTCAAGCTTCGTGCACCCAATGCGCTGCCCTACTTCCTCACCGGGCTGAAGATCGCCACGACGCTCAGCCTGATCGGTGCCGTAGTCGGCGAGTACTTCGGCGGCCTGACGGAGACGCTCGGCCGTGTCGTGGTGGCAGGCGCCAGCGCGCTCCGCTTCGACGTCACCTGGTCGGCGATCCTTGTCGTCTCCGTGATGGGGATCGTCATGTATCTGCTGGTCATCGGGCTCGAGCGGGTGCTCATTCCGTGGCACCCATCGGTCCGGGGAGGGCGCTCGCCCTGATCGATTCCGCGTGCACCCAATGACTCTCCGCACTCGAACGACCTCCGTACAATCTGGCCCTACGGTCGCGCGACCCCGCTCGGGTCCACCGCGCGAGGAGAGGGCACGAAGGAGTGGAGATGAAACGATCCCATCGATTCATGGCGCTGGCCGGTGCGACGGCACTGCTGCTGGCGGCCTGTACCGGCGCGAGCCCCAGCGCATCAATGAAGGCCGTGCGGCTGCAGCTTCAGTGGCTCGACCAGTCTCAGTTCGCTGGCTATTACGCGGCCGACAAGCAGGGCTACTACGCGGCCGAGGGTCTCCAGGTCACCTTCCTGCCAGGCGGTGGCGACGTGGTCCCGCAGCAGGTGGGATCGGCTGCCAATGGTCCCGAGTTCACGATCGCCTGGGTCCCGAAAGTGCTCCAGGCACGTGAGCAGGATTCCGATCTCGTCCAGATCGCGCAGATGTTCCAGCGGGCCGGCACGCGCTCGGTCTCATGGAAGACCGCAGGGATCACCGGGCCCGCTGACTGGAAGGGCAAGAAGATCGGCGCCTGGCCGTTCGGCAACGAGCTGGAGGTGGTCGGTTCCGCGACGCTGGCCGGCCTGAAGGCCGGGACCGACTACACCCGCGTCGACCAGACCTTTGACATGAACATGCTGATCGCCGCTCGCGACGGCTGCGCAGCGAGCGCGACCGACTGCGTCGATGTCGCTGAGGCGATGATCTACAACGAGTGGGCACAGCTGCTCGAGGCCACCAACCCCGACACGAACGAGCTGTACCAGCCGGGCGACTTCAACGTGTACGACTACAACGAGCACGGACAGGCCATGCTGCAGGATGCTCTCTGGGCCCGCGCAGCCTGGCTCGCCGAGGCCGGAAACGAAGATGTTGCCACCAAGTTTCTGCGGGCCTCGTTCAAGGGCTGGATCTACTGCCGCGATCATCCGGACGACTGCGTTCAGTACGCGCTCGACCACGGCAGCCAGTGGGGCAAGGGACACCTGGCCTGGATGATGAACGAGGTCAACGGACTGATCTGGCCGTCCCCCGATGGGATCGGCGTCCTCAATGTCGACGCGTGGAACCAGACGATCGACACCGCGACGGCGGGTGAGATCCTGACCAAGACGCCGGCGGACGGCGCATATCGGCTCGACCTCGCCAAGGCCGCGCTGCAGGGAATCGACAACGCCACCGGCACCGACTGGGTGAAGCCCACGGTGCCGATCACCAAGGGCGGCGAGTAGGGTCGCCCGTCCGCTCAAGAGCTCGGAGAGGCCCCTCGTCCGCGAGGGGCCTCTCTCATGCTTCGGCGGCGAGCGCCTCTGGTTCCGCTCTCCGCACCAGCGGCCCCATCAGCGGCGGCACCACCAGGGTGGTGATCACCACCATACCGATGATCACGGCGTACAGATCCCGGCTGATCGCGCCGGCCGTCAGCCCCAGGCCGGCAACCACGATCTCGACCTCGCCGCGCGGCACCATGCCCCAGCCGATCAGGAGGGCGCGGCGCCGGCCGTCGCGGATGGCGCCGAGGAACGCGCCGGCGAACTTGGCGAGGACCGCGAGCGCCGTGACACCGAGCAGCAGCCCAACGGTTGCCAGGCTCCCGAAGGCACCGGGGTCGACCTGCGAGCCGATGAAGCCGAAGAAGAAGGGAGTGAAGAAGGCGGCCACCGGCGCGGTCTCGGCCTCCAGCGCGCGTCGTTCGCTCGACTCGCCAACCACGATCCCCGCCAGGAAGGCGCCAATGATGGCGGCCAGCCCGATCTGGGCGGCAAGCGCCGCCAGCCCCAGCATCAGGATCATGCCCGGCAGGAACGGTGTCTCGGCGAAGCGCGGCGCGGTGAGCAGTGAGCGACGGCGGCGCAGCAGGCCGGTGCCTCCGACCAGCACGATTCCGATGAACGCCGCGGCCAGGCCGATGAGGAGCGCCAGCCGGCCACCGCTCACCCCGCCGGCCACCAGTCCGACGGCGATGGCCACGATCAGCATGGCCAGCACGTCGTCGATCACCGCGGCTCCCAGGATGATCCGCCCCGAGCGGGTGGAGAGCGCGCCGAACGCAGAGAGCGCTCGTGAGCTGATCGCCACCGAGGTCGCCGTCAGGGCGGCGGCGAAGAAGATGCGCCCCTCGACCGACAGGCCCAGCAGGCTGCCAGTCAGGTAACCCGCGGCCAACGGCAGCGCGACCCCGAGCACTGCCACCGCCAGTGACGTGGCCCCCACCCGCGCCACCTCGCCGACCCGCGTCTGAACCCCGACCTCGAAGAGGAGCAGGACGGCCCCGATCTGGGCAAAGAGGGAGGTTTCGGCACTGACCTGGTACCAGCCGAGCACGGCCGGCCCAACCACCAGGCCGCCCAGGATCTCGCCGATGAGCGCCGGCTGGCCGAGCCGCTTGAAGATCTCGTCGCCGACCTTGGTGGCGAGCAGGAGCACGAAGAGCTGGAAGAGGACCTGGGTGAGGTGCTCCACGGACGCCCCGCTGTAGCAAGAAAAAGAGGAGACCGCGTCGCGTCACGCAGTCTCCACCTGAGGGACCGGCGATACAGGCCCGGCCCCGGGCCGGCCGCGGCAATCGCGGCGCGGCGAGTCTAGCCGGGCGCCTCGCCAGCTGGCAAGCCCGCCGCCCGCGAGCTTCTTCGTTCCTCCATCCAGAGCCGTGGCACGGCTACCAGGGGGGCGAGGCGCGCCAGCCAGAGGGTCGGGACGGCCAGCGTGGCCGCGGCGAAAGCGAGCCACCCCCATCCTCGCCTCACCGCCAGGACGGTCAGCAGGGCCGCGATAGAAAAACGCAGGAGGAAATCGCCCAGGGTGGACGGCACGAGGAAGAGGAGCTGGCCGCCCACGAACGGGGCATGGTTGATGCT
>VBJX01000184.1 GCA_005879775.1 Chloroflexota bacterium | reverse complement strand
GAGCCAGGCTCTCGGATGAAAGGTGTGCGACTGGCGTACCCACGGCACCTCGTTCCATCGCCGGATTGAGAGGTGACATGACACGTCCGATACTCGCCATGTTCCTGGCCGCATTGCTGACCACGAATCACGCGTTCGCTGACGAACTCCCGTGTCGCCTGCCCGTCGGGGATAAATGGCCCAAGAAGCGCAAACACGTGGATCCACACTTCCCGGAAAAACTCCGAGCTATCCATGCCACTGGCATCGTTTTCCTCGACTGCGTCATCGGTTACGACGGCCGGATCGAAACCGTTCAGCGACTTGCGGGTCCAGACGCCTTCAGCGAGGTTGCGATTGCGGCAGTGCGACGATGGGCGTACGAGCCGCCGCTTCTGGACGGACGACCTGCGCGCGTGGCGGTGACCGTTTCGGTGTTCTGGTTTTCCGACCAGAGTCGACTCCAGCGCCTGTATCTGGAGGGCCTGGCAGACTCGAACGACCTTGTGAGAGAGACGTCCGCGAGGGACCTGGGACATCTCAGGGTCGGCGTCGACGAGCTCGTCGGTGCCCTTCAGGACCCAAGCCCCCGCGTTCGCGCCGCGGCGGCGCAGGCGCTCGGCAACAATGGCCGAAAGGCCAGAAAGGCCATTCCCGTTCTCACAAGCCTTGGCCAAGATCCCGATCCAAGGGTGCGCGACCTCGCGGCGTGGGCCATAAAGCAAGCGGGAGGGAAATAGAGCGGCAGACGATTGCCCGAACAGCCGAGTGCTTCGGTAGGGAGGAACGGGATGGGGGGCGAACCTCAGAAGTTGGAAAGGTGAACGAGACGGTTGTTACCATTCGTTACTAGTTCCGGAACGAGTAACGAAAGGGAACACTTCGGGAGAACGAGCGGGCCCTGAAGTTGAAGCAGACAGGAGGAGTCGCCCCGGAGACCGAGGAGACATCGCGATGAGCATCGCGACCGTCCTCGTCGTTGAGGAGTCGAGGCAGACCTGATTGGCGCCTACATAAAAGACGGTGGGCCGCGGGACGAAGACGGGATGAACCGGAGCGGAAGGGGATGAAGAAAGCGGACAACGATGCGCGGGATGGCCTGCACAAGGAGACGTTCCGGGACGGGAAGCTCTCTGCTGTCGGCAGACACTCCAACGGCAGGAAGACCGGAGTCTGGAAGTTCTATTTCCGCAATGGATTGTTGAGGGCGACGGGCAAGCTGTCGGGCGGTCAGCTGGACGGCCTCTGGAAATGGTACCGCGAGAACGGCAAGCTCTACGACGTCGGAAAGTTCGTGAACGGGGAGAAAAGGGGCGACTGGAAATACTACGACAAGCGCGGGAAGCTGATCCGGACCAAGAAGCTCTGACGGACTAGACCGGCTCCGACGAGACCACGGGGGTCTCCACCGGCTGGAGGACCAGCTCTCCCGGGCGACCCAGCAGGTAGCCCTGGCCGTAGTGGATCCCGAGGTCGACGCAGGCCTGGCGCTCGCCCTCGCGCTCGATCCCCTCCGCGATGATCTTCGAGTCCATCTTGTCCGCGAAGATCTTGAGGGCGCGGGCCATCTCCCGGCGGATGTAGCTCGCGTCGATGTCCCGCACGAGCTGCATGTCGAACTTCAGGTAGTGCGGGTTCAGGTGGGCGACCTTCTCCAGCCCCGAGTAGCCCGCCCCGATGTCGTCCACCGCCACCTGGAAGCCCATCTGGGTGAAGTTCTGCAGGGCCTCCACGAAGAGGGTGTAGTTCTCGATCGCGTACTGCTCGCTCACCTCGAGCACGATGCGGTCGGGGGAGAGGCCGAGCCCTTCCAGCAGCCGGATGAGGGCCGTCCCCTGGAAGTCGGGGTCGTACATGGAGGCGGGGAAGATGTTGACGAAGAGCTTGTAGGGCGCGTGGCGGTCCAGCTCGAAGGTCAGCTCCGCGGCCGCCGCCTCCTGGAACAGGTTGATCGGGCTCTGCTGCGACGTCCCCGCGGGCCCGCGCGAGAGGGCCTCGTAGCCCAGCAGCCCGGGCCCCTGCAGGTTGACGATGGGCTGGAACCGGGTGGAGATCTGGTCCGCCAGGAGGATCTCCTGGATGCGGCAACGGTTCTGGAAGGCGAGCTGCATCTTCTGGATGCGGGTGCACTCCCAGGCCTCTTCCACCAGGCGGGTGACCAGCCGCTCCGGCATGATGAGCGGGTTGAAGAAGACCAGGGAGAAGCCCACGGTCACCTTCCGGCGCCCGCGCAGGTAGGGCGACGTGAGCCGGGCCAGCTTCCGGTTGAGCTGCTCCTCGACCCGCGTCGCCGCCGCCTCCAGGTCGGCGACGCGCGTCCGCCCCTCGCGGTCGCTCCGCTTGGGAGACAAGAAGATCAGGAACGCGTTG
>VBJX01000029.1 GCA_005879775.1 Chloroflexota bacterium | reverse complement strand
AGAACGTGCCGATCGTGACCGAGGGGCGCTTCGTCGGCTACCTGACCAGCCGCGAGACGGCACCGGTCATCGGCCGTCGCAGCATGGGCAGCAGCCGGGCCTCCGGCTGGAACGTCATCCCGCTCATCCGGATGACCAACGTCAACCTGCGCCCGGGAAGCGCCGGCAGCCTGGAAGACCTGATTGCCGACACTCGCGAGGGGCTCTTCCTGAGCACCAACCACTCGTGGAGCATCGATGACCGGCGGCTCAACTTCCAGTTCGGGACCCAGGTCGGCTGGCTCATCCGGGACGGGAAGCTGACCCAGATGGTCAGGAACCCGACCTACACGGGCATCACCCCCGAGTTCTGGGGCGCCTGTGACGCGATCTGCGATCCCTCGGAGTGGCGGCTGTGGGGAGTCCCAAACTGCGGCAAGGGGGAGCCGATGCAGACCCACCGCGTCGGCCACGGCGCCGCGCCGGCCAGGTTCCACGGCATCCAGGTTGGGGTTGGCCGGTGGTAGCCACGCTCTCCTGGGATCGGCCGGCCCTCGAGACCCTGCTGGCCACGGCGCTCGACCTGGTCACCGAGGGAGAGGCCGAGGCGCTCTTCACCGCCCGCGATGCCGCCCTGACCCGTTTCGCCAACTCGCAGATCCACCAGAACGTGATCGAGCACGACGCGACGCTTCGGCTGCGCGTCATCCACGACGGCCGAACCGGAGTGGCCACCACCAACCGGCTCGACGCGGAGGGGCTGCGCGAGGTGGTCGAGCGTGCGACCGACATTCGGCGCCGGGCGCGTCCCAACCCCGACCAGCCGCCACTCGCCGAACCATTGGCCTCGAGCGCACCGGCGACGCTCGGCTACGTGAATGCCACCGCGAATGCCGATCCCGAGATGCGAGCTGCCGGCGCACGATCGGTGATCGCCGCGGGCGATGCCGTGGGCCTGGAGGTGAGCGGCGCCTTCTCGACGGACACGGCGACCCTGGCTGTTGCCAACAGCCGCGGGATGTGGAACTCGCACACCGTCACCCAGGCCAAGCTGCTGACCGTGATGCTCGACGGGCAGGGCGGGTCCGGCTATGCGCAGTCCACGGCCGCCGACCTGCGGGCGATCGACGCCGCGGCGGTGGGCGAGGAGGCTGCCGAAAAGGCCACGCGCAGCGCCGGTGCCAGCGACCTGGGGCCCGGGGAATACCCGGTGATCCTGGAGGAGTACGCGGTCGCCACGATCCTTGAGTACCTCTCCTGGTCCGGCTTCTCCGCCCTGGCTCTCCAGGAAGGCCGCTCGTTCATGGATCTCGGCGAACAGATCATGGGCCCCAACGTCTCGATCTGGGACGACGGCCTCGACCCGATGGGCATGCCGACCTCGATCGACTACGAGGGAGTCCCGAAGCAGCGCGTCGACCTGATCACCGATGGCGTGGCCTGCGCGGTCGTGCATGACACCGCCACGGCGCTGAAGGCGGGGACCACCTCCACCGGCCATGGGCTCCCGGCACCGAATGTCTGGGGCCCGATCGCCTGGAACCTGTTCATGGCCCCCGGCTCAGGCTCGAAGGAGGCGATGCTGGCGGGCATCGAGCGTGGGATCTGGGTGACCAGGTTCCACTACGTCAACATCGTGCACGCCAAGCGCGGGATCCTCACCGGGATGACGAAGGACGGCACCTTCCTGATCGAGGACGGCCGCATCGTCCGTCCGGTTCGCAACCTGCGCTTCACCCAGTCGATCCCCGAGGCCTTCAGCCATATCGACGCCATTGGCGCCGAGACCAAGCTGGTCAGTGCCGAGTACTCGGGCATCTTCGCCCGCGTCCCCGCCCTGCGGGTTGAGCGCTTCAACTTCACCGGCGCCACGAGTTCCGAGGGAGCCGGCTGAGATGGGCGTCGTCGACCTGCGCATCGCCTGGGAGCTGACATCGGCCTGGTGTGCAACGGCTGCGGACATCGGATCCTGATGGACCGCCTGGACGTCGAGCGCCGTTTCACCGGGCACGTTGATCGCGGTCCCATCACCGCCTGATGGCGCACGTGGAGCTGCCGCCGGACCTGCCCGGCGCGGACATCTCTGCCGGCGGCCTTTCCGCCGTCGACCTCGGCGCGGCCGGCACCGTCTTTCGCAATCGTTCATTCCTGGGGTTGTGGAGCGCGCAGCTCCTCAGCCAGCTGGCGAGCAACATGGTGCTCGCCGGGCTGATGGGCACGGTCTTCAAGGCGACCGGCTCCAACACCGCCATCGCGGTGCTGATCCTCACCTTCCTGGTGCCTGCGGTCGCCTTCAGCGCCATCGCGGGAGTTCTCGTCGAGCGCAGCGACGCCCGGCTGATCATGCTTGCCGCCAACCTGCTCCGCGCGGGCGGCATCGTCCTCTTCCTGCTGGTCGGCGAGAACGTGCCGCTCATCCTGGTCATCAACCTGTTCGTGGCGACCACGACCGCGTTCTTCGCCCCGGCGGAGCTGACCGCCATTCCTCGCATCGTCAGTCGTCCGCAGCTGATGACCGCCAACTCGGTCTTCGTGATCACCGTCAACGCCACGTTCGCGGTAGGCTTTGGCTTCCTCGGACCGCTCCTCCTGACGACCGCGGGCGTAGGCACGGTCTACGTGGTCGTGGCGGTCATGTTCGGCCTGGCCGCGCTGGCCATCGTGCCGCTGCCCGCGGTTCCCCCCGGCGTCAAGGGGGAGATCGGCCGCGAGGTGGCCGGAACCGCGCTGCGGGCGGTCTTCGACCAGCTCAAGGAGGGGATCAGCTTCGTCCGCGGCCACCGGGGGATCGCCTGGTCGCTCGCCTACCTGGGGATCGCCGCCAGCCTGATCGCGGTGATGGGCGCCATCGGCCCCGGCTTCGCGACCGACATCCTGCGCCTGCGACCCGCCGACTTCTTCTTCGTGATGGGGCCGGCGGGAATCGGGGCGGTGATGGGGATCCTGTTCCTCAACGCCTACGGTCGCAGCCTGCCGAACCGGCTGCTGATCGACCTGGGGCTGGTTGCGATGGGGATCACCCTGGTCGGCCTGGCACTGGTCAAGCCGGTCACCATCTTCCTCGGTCCGGCCTTCCATCCGATCCGGCAGAACCTGCCCGAGGCGCTGAGCCCGATCATCTCGCTCATCGCCCTGGTGGTGGTCATCGCGGTCACCGCCGGCGTCGAATATGCCTTCGTTGCCATTCCGGCCCAGACCTCGCTCCAGGAGGACCTGCCGCAGGAGGTTCGGGGACGCATCTTCGGGATCCTGAACACCCTGCTGTCGGTCGCCTCCTTCCTGCCGGTCATCGTGGCGCCGGCGGCCGCGGACCTGCTCAACCTGGTCTTCAAGGGCGCCGGCATCCCGGTGGTGATGGCCATCCTGGGGTTCATCACCCTTGGCCTTGGGATCGCCTCGTGGCGCCGCAACGCTGCCGCCGGCCTGCACCGGAACCCGGCGGAGCATGGCCAGTAGGCTCACCTCCATCGGGGTCCTCCTCGTATCGGCCTTGATCGCGTGGCTGGCGATCTCGTTCGAGACGGCCGCCAGGCTGCTGCAGGCCGCGATCGCCCTCTCGATCGTGTACGTCGCGTACCTGGCGTGGCGCGGCTGGCAGGTGATGCGGGCGGCCCATGCCGCCGCCGAGGCCAGCACTCCCTCGGTCGAACCGGGTGCCGAACGGCCCTGGATCACGGTGGTCGTGCCGGCGCGCAACGAGGCCAGCGTCATCGCAGGGGTGGTCGGCGACCTGGACGATCAGGCCTACGCCGACGCCGATGGGCTGCGCTACGACGTCCTGATCGTCGACGACGGATCCGATGATCGAACCGGCGAGCTGGCGGCAGCCGCCGGACACGGCGATCGCCTGCGGGTCGCGCGCCGCGAAGCTGCCGGCGGCCCGCATACCAAGGGTGCGGTGCTGGCCTTCGCCCAGCCGCTGGTTCGGGGTTCGATCGTCGGGGTCGTGGACGCCGATGCGCGGGTGGCGCCGGGCTTCCTGGAAGACGTGCTGCGGGCATGGAATCGGGACCCGGCCGCCGCTGCGATCCAGGCCCAGCGCCGCGAGCGAAATGCCGCCGCCGGGTGGCTCCCCGCTGCCCAGGATGCCGAACAGCTGATGGACATGGCCAGCCAGTGCGGGAGACGGGCGACCGATGGCACTGCCGAGCTGCGCGGCAACGGCATGTTCCTGCGACGGGAGGTCCTCGATCGGGTTGGGGGCTGGAACCCGGGGGCGCTGACCGAGGACCTCGAGCTCTCGACGAGGCTGGTGGCCGCCGGAGAGCGGATCGGACTGGCCCCCGAGGCGATCGTGACCGAGGAGGCAGTGGAATCGCTGCGCGCGCTGTGGGTGCAGCGGCTTCGTTGGGCAGAAGGAAGCCTTCGCCGCCTGATGGAACGTGGCCCCGGACTCCTCGCTGCCCCCGGCGTTCCGCTCGCCCGCAAGCTCGACTTCCTCGCCTTCTGTGGCGAGTTCGTCATCGCGCCGCTCTTCGTGGCGGCCATCCTCGCCAGCCTGGCGACCGCCCTCCTGACCCGGACGCCGGATTGGACGGTCCCCGCATCACTCTTCGTGGTCTACGGGGCCGGCAGCTTCCTGCTGGCCGCCGCCGGCCTGGCGGGGACTGGGGTGCGGGGATCGGTCCTGGCGTGGCAGGCGGCTCGCGGAGCGCTCTTCCTCTCGCACTGGCTCGTGGTGGTGCCCGCTGCGCTCCTGCGGATCGGCTTCGGGCCTGCCACCAGCACGTTTGTCCAGACCGGCCGCATCGGGGATCAGCCAGTACATCGGTCCCATCATCGTGCGTGATTCGCGTTGCGGGCCAGCCCGTCCGGGCGTACGATCGTTCTACAGTGGAAGAGCGCGCGGACGACCGCCAACCGATCGAGATCACCCCGGGCAGCAGCGAGCCGGTTGGTCCCGGTCAGGACGCTCCGCAAGCCACCAGCTTCGACCCGACCCGCCTCGATTTCGGGCACTACGCCGGCTTCACCATCGCCGAGCTGGCAGACCGTGATCCCGATTACCTGCGCTGGCTCGAACGGCATCCGTCTGGGGTCCGCTATCGCCAGGAGATCCATCGCGCCCTTGGCGTGACGCCGTTCTCGACCGACTGGCGCCGCTAGGACTTCTCACCGTGTGGACCGTCCGCTCGGTGCTCGCCACGGTCCTATGGGTGGCAGCACTCCTCATCGGGGCCTTCCTCCTGTTCTCGGGATGGCTCCTCTACGCTCCGTTCGTGTTCGCGACGGGCGGCGGCGGGCAGATCCTGCTGGCCATCCTGGCCGTCGCGGTGCTGAGCATCTCGGCGCATCTGCTGGGGCGTCGCCGCGAGCCATAGCTGGCATGGATGAGGCCGATGCCTGGCAGGTCGCTGGCTGCCGCATCGAGCTCACGATCGGCGACATCACGCGGGAGCGAGTCGACGCCATCGCCAACGCGGCCAACAGCGCGCTGCGCGGTGGTGGCGGCGTCGACGGTGCAATCCACGCCGCGGCCGGCCCGGGCCTCCTCGACGAGCTCCGCCGAGATCATCCCGACGGGACGCCGACCGGTTCGGCGGTGGCGACCGCGGGACATGCGCTCGAGGCGCGGTGGGTCATCCACGCGGTTGGCCCCATCTGGCGGGGCGGAGCGCATGGCGAGCCGGAGCTGCTGGCGTCGGCGTACCGGTCCTCCCTGCGCCTGGCCGACGAGCTCGGAGCGGCGTCGATTGCCTTCCCGGCGATCAGCCTTGGCATCTATGGCTACCCGATGGAGGCCGGAGCCCGCGTGGCGCTCGCCACCGTGCGTGACCACCTCCGTGGCCCGAGCCGGCTGAGGATCGTCCGCTTCGTGCTCCGCGACGCGAGCTACCCGGCCTTCAGGGACGCCCTCAGCGAGCTGCGAGGCGAGGCACGCGGCTAGTCGCGGGAAGCGGAGTCGAGGGGACCATTGGACCATATGGGGATCACGTCACGATCCCTAGCCTCAGGGCGTGCGCGACACGATCGATCGCCTCCGCCGCCGCATGCGTCCGCTCAGGCCCGGGCGGACGGTCGCCGTGCTCGCCGCTGCCGCGGCCGTGGTCGGTCTCGATCTGGCCCTCACTTGGCTTGAGGGAGAGCGGGTGGAGGCCATCGGCGGTCGCCTGGTCGTGCTCCTGGTCCTCGTCCCCGGCATCACCTGGTACGTCACCGGCCGCGTCGCGCATTACAACGCGCTGCGCGAACAGGAGCTCCATGACCGCCATGAGACGCTGCTGCACAACATCTCCGACTTCATCGTGGTGGTCGATCAGCAGGGCTCGATTCGCTACCAGTCGAGCTCGGTGGAGCGTGCCCTGGGCTATGACCGCGATGAGCTTCTCGGCACCTCCATCGACAACCTGCTCCTGATTTCGGAGGGGACCGGCGCGCTCGAGCAGCTGCGCGAGCTGCGCCCCGCGGGCCGCGCTCATGTCGAAGGCCAGATCCGGCAGCGGGACGGCCACCTGCTGACGGTCGACGCGGTCGCCACCTCGGTCGTCGAAGAGGGCCAGGACGGCCTCGTGCTCACCATGCACGACATCAGCGGCTGGAAGGAACTCGAGTCGCAGCTCATCGCACAGGCGCTGCACGACCCGCTGACCGGCCTGCCGAACCGTGCGCTGTGTATCGACCGGCTTGACCACGCCCTCGAGCGCCGCCGCCGTCATGCCAAGGCGATCGGCGTCCTCTTCCTCGATCTGGACGATTTCAAGACCGTCAACGACTCGCTCGGGCACGGGGCCGGCGACATCGTGATCCGCGACGTCGCCGCGCGCCTGCTGCGCGCCATCCGCCCCGGCGACAGCGCGGCCAGGCTCGGGGGAGACGAGTTCGCGGTCCTTCTCGAAGATGTTGACGAGACCCAGGCTGCCGGCGTCGCGACCAGGATCCTCGCCCAGTTCGAGCAGCCATTCGACCTCGGCGATCGCTCCCTCCTGATGGGCGCCAGCGTCGGCATCGCCCTGAGCTCCGAGGAGCTGGCCACCTCGAGCGACCTGCTGCGCGCCGCCGATACGGCCATGTACGCCGCCAAGGATGCCGGCAAGGGCCAGTACCGATCCTTCCTGAGCTCGATGCACCGGGCCAGCAATGAGCGCCTGCGGCTGGGCGCCGACCTGCGCGGGGCGATCGAGCGCGGCGAGATGGTCGTCCATTACCAGCCGATCGTGAACCTGCCCTCCGGGGAGGTGACCGGCATGGAGGCGCTCGTCCGGTGGGCGCATCCGGAGCGCGGCCTGCTCCCGCCGGCCGACTTCGTGCCTCTCGCCGAGCGGAGCGGCCTGATCATCCCGATCGGCGCGTTCGTGATCCGCGAGGCGTGCCGGCAGGCCGCGGCCTGGCAGGAGGGGCGTCCGGAACGGCCGATCGGGCTCAGCGTGAACGTGTCGGGGGTCCAGCTGCAGGATGCCGGCTACGTGGCGGGCGTCAGCCTGGCGCTCGAGGAGAGCCACCTTGCGCCGCAGCTCCTGACCCTCGAGATCACCGAGAGCGTCATGACCCTGGGGGACGAGGATGTCGGACGACGCCTCCAGCAGCTGAGCGGGATGGGGATTCGGCTCGCCCTCGACGATTTCGGGACCGGCTATTCCTCGCTCGGCTCCATCGGCCGCTTCCCGATCGACGAGGTCAAGATCGACCGCCGATTCGTCCAGGACATCACCGCCGGCCCCGACGAGGCGCGCCTGGTCCGGGCGATCATCCGGCTCGCGCACAGCCTGAAGCTGCGGACCGTCGCCGAGGGGGTCGAGTTCGACGACCAGTCGCGACGGCTGATCGCCGCTGGCTGCGATCGGGCCCAGGGATACCTCTTCTCGCGACCGCTCGATGCCCGCCAGGCGAGCACCTACCTGCTCGGCCACACCGGGGTCACCGTCTGGATCGGCCACTGGGGCCAGGAGCTGGCGGCGATCAACGGTGTCCTTGCCGACCTGGAGGAGCGCAAGCCGGAGATCAAGGTCGAGGTGGTCGGCGGGATGCACGACGATCGGATCATTGCCGCGCTGCGCGAAGGGACCGGTCCCGACGTCGTCAGCTCGTTCGAGTCGGGGAACTTCGGGACCTACGCCTCAGCAGCCGGGCTGGTCGACCTGCAGCCGTACCTCGAGCGTGACGGAATCGACCCGGGCATCTTCCCGGAGGCGACGCGCGCCTACACCCGCTTCGGCGGCAAGCGCTGGGCGCTTCCCATGCTGGCCGATGCCTACGGCCTCTACTACGACCTGGACATGTTCGCCGCCGAGGGTCTGTCCGGCCCACCGCGGACCATGTCCGAGCTGACCGCCTACGCCAAGCGTCTCACCCGACGCCGGCCCGACGGGTCATTGGCCATCGTCGGCTTCAACCCGATGTTCGCCTTCTACGAGAACATCGTGGCCATCCTGGGACACCAGTTCGGAGCCCGATGGTTCGACGAGGACGGCGGCTCCGTGGTCGGCAGCGATCCCGCCTGGGCGCGCATGTTCCGCTGGCAGAAGGAGCTGATCGACTGGTACGGGTATGAGCGCCTCGTCCGCTTCCAGCAGGAGGTCGGCGAGGAATTCTCGCGGGGCAATGCCTTCGAGGCCGGCCGGCTGGCCATGTGCCTGGACGGCGAGTGGCG
This sequence comes from Chloroflexota bacterium, assembly GCA_005879775.1. Lineage (GTDB taxonomy): Bacteria > Chloroflexota > Limnocylindria > QHBO01 > QHBO01 > CF-167. The sequence continues at coordinate 1,702 of VBJX01000029.1, read as the reverse complement.
CCTCGCGTTCCGGGAGACGGACGGATCCACGACCCGGGCCGCGGCCGCCCCAATGCCCGTCCAGGACGGTCATCCGGAGCTCTACGGCTCAGGCTTCATCAGCGGCACGATCGTTGGCATCCGCGCCGGGGCCGAGCACCGCGACGAGGCCTGGGAGGTGGTCAAGTACCTGACCACCGACGACGACGCGCTCGCCAAGCTGGCCAACGGACTGCGCAACATCCCGTCGACCCACAGCGCGCTGCGCTCATCGGCGCTGGTGCACGACCCGAACTCCTCGGTCTTCATGGACATCTTCGCCCACCCACGTTCCAGCACCCCGCCGATCACCGCGGTGGGCACCACGTACCAGGACACGCTCGATGCCTTTGCCGCCCGCTGGCAGGCGGGCAAGGTGCGGGACCTGGCGCGGGGCCTCCGCGAGGTCGATCGGCGGATCAACGCCAAGATCCTGCGCGCCACCGGGGCCGACTTCGACCTGGTCCCAGCGCGATCCCGACCGTCGGCCGCCGCGGTCTCCCGCCGCAAGCTGGCCGCGGCCCTTTCGAGGTAAGCCGAGCCGGTTACCCGCCCGGCTGTGCCGATTCCTGGAGGGAAGCCTTGAAGAGCTCCCATTGTCCGGGGACGCCTCGCAGCCCGACCGTGCCGAGCGGGCTGAAGGCGAGGTCCGTGCCCGTCGCCAGGTCCCGCACCGTCCTGGTCACCACCACCTCATTGCTGCCGGCCGCCGACAGAGCCCGGGACGCGATATGGACGGCGATTGGATGGCGGCCCGAATCTGCAGGCCCAGGCCGGCGAGCGCGTCGCCCAGGCCGAACGCGCAGCGCAGCGCTCGTGTCGGGGCATCGAAGGTGGCCAGGATCCCGTCACCGGTGGTCTTGACCAAGGTGCCGTGCCAGCGGCCCACCTCGGCTCGCGCCACCTGGTCGTGGCGGTCGAGGACCTGTCGCCACTGGCGATCGCCGAGGGCGGCGGCGCGTCCGGTGGAGTCGACGATGTCGGTGAACAGGATGGTGGCAAGCACGCGCTGGGTGTCCTGGGCGGCGTGCAGCGAGCGAACCGCCTCCTCACTCCAGGCGTAGGCCTCCACGAACTCGCTCGTCGGCTGCTCGCGCTCCGGGACGTAGGAGAGGAAGACGATACCGGAGCCGAAGGTGCGTGAGCTCATCAGCCGCAGATGCGTGGAGTCGATCTCATCGCGGAAGAGATGCTTGCCGCTTCCCAGGATCACCGGGAAGAGGAGGAGCTGATACTCGTCGACGAGGTCGCGCTCCATGAGCCCGGCCACCAGATCGGCGCTGCCTGTCACGACGATGTCTCCGCCGTCCTGCTGTTTGAGCCTGCTCACCTCAGACCCGAGATCGCCGCGCAGGATCGTGGTGCCGCCCCAGCTGGCTTCCTTGAGGGTGCTGGAGACCACGTACTTGGGCATGGCGGTGATGAGCCGGGTGAACTCGTCGTCCTGGTCAGCGGTCGGCCAGAACGCCGCCCAGATCTGGTAGGTGGTGCGCCCCAGCAGCAGCGCTCCAGTGCCCTTGAACGCGTCGCGAATGAACTGCTGGGTCTCGGTGGTCTGCAGGCGCAGGGCCCAGGCGTTCTTTCCATCCCGGTGCTCTTCGAACCCCGGGGCCTCCATCACTCCGTCGACGGTCACGAACTCCGAGACGATCAGCCGTCTCATCTACATCGTGGCCAGCACGCG
>VBJX01000181.1:531-3959 GCA_005879775.1 Chloroflexota bacterium | reverse complement strand
GATTGCGGCCACCAGCGGGCTGATCTCCAAGATGGACCGCGAGGAGCTGCAGGGCGTCATCGCCCACGAGATGAGCCACGTCGGCAACTACGACATCCGCTTCGCCCTGCTGGTCGGGGTGCTGGTGGGGAGCATCGCGCTCCTGGCCGACTGGTTCCTGCGCTTCACGTTCTGGGGCGGTGGGCGGCGCAGCAGCAGCGACGACAACCGGGGCGGCGGGGGACTGCTGATCATCCTGTTCGTGATCGCCCTGGTGCTGGCGGTCATCGCGCCGCTTATCGGCCGGCTCGTTCAGCTGGCGGTCAGCCGCCGCCGCGAGGAGCTTGCCGACGTCTCGGCCGTCGAGCTGACCCGCAACCCAATGGGCCTGGCAAGGGCGCTGCGCTCCATCTCCGATGATCCCGAGGTGCTCGAGGTGGCCAATCGGGCGACCCAGCACCTCTACATCGTGAACCCGATCAAGAGCTTCGAGGACCGGGCCAAGAGCATGTGGGACACCCACCCGCCGATCGCCGAGCGAATCGCCGTCCTGCAGCGCATCGCGGGCCAGTACGGACAAGATCCGAACGCCCTCGGCTGAGCCTGCCGATCGGTTGCCGCTCGATCGGGCCCTGTGATAATGTCGGCAGCCGATACGCGACCGTGGCGAGGCCGCACGCATCGGATCGAACGGCGGGCCGAGGTAGCTCAGTTGGTAGAGCACCGCCCTGAAGAGGCGGGTGTCGTCAGTTCGATTCTGACCCTCGGCACCATCGCGGCGGCGCGCATCGGTGAACCGGGCGGAAGTGGCTCAGTTGGTAGAGCATCACCTTGCCAAGGTGAGGGTCGCGGGTTCGAGTCCCGTCTTCCGCTCCATTTTTCTGCCCTTCCGAGCGTGACCTGCTAGCCTCCGATGGTGCCGATGCCCCGTCGTCTAGCCGGTAGGACAGCGGACTTTGGATCCGTGAACCGAGGTTCGAATCCTCGCGGGGCAGCCAGCGCGACGTAGCGTGGCGACGTGCCCGAGTGGTCAGGGAGCGGTCTGCAAAACCGTTTACACGGGTTCGATTCCCGTCGTCGCCTCCAGCATTTGAACACGAATGGTCTACAACCCAGTGACGACGCGGATCCCGAACCACACCTGGCCCCACGACGTTTGGTGGCGGCCAGTGACGGCTCCCACACGTTCATTTCCTGCTTCGGTCGCAGCTATCTGTTCGTCGGTGGCCAACAAAGGCGGCTTGCCACCTCGAACCCGTAGCTCCTGCTGACGCATCGCCTCCAGAACGATGAGGCCCGCGTCGCTGATCTGCTCGATTGCCTGTGGCGTAATGCGTGGGAGCTGCTCGTAGGCGGCTGGGATCGTCGTCGAGGTGAGCTCGACGAGCGCCGGGTCTGCGATGAGCCGGGCCTGGGCCCGGGGATACGCCTTCGCCTGCAGGCGCGCGAGTGTGGCCGTTGTGGTTGGCAGGTCGCGCCCAAAGACGGCCTGGAGAAGACCGGTCATGGCGAGCTCCTGGAGGGATGCCCCTCGCTCGGCACGACGGGTCAACCAATGGTTGAAGGCGATCCCGCCGAATCCCGCAACCAGGGTGCCGATCAGGATGCCGCCGACAGAGATCGCCAACCGCAGCGTCTCAGGATCCACGCTCGGAGTTAGCGGTCGGGGTGACGCGATAAGCCGACGGTAATTGGCTCTCACCGGGCCGGGGCGACATTGACGGCACGACTGCGTGCAGGCGACCCCGGCCCCTTCGATCGATTGCCATAGACGCGCCGTTCCGCTTGGCGCACAATCCGCCTAGCCGTCGGTCTTAGCGATATCGGCGCGCCTGACCCCGCCGCTCGGGTGCCTACCAACGACCCCACGGATCGCTTGGTGGCGACGGCGCCAAACCCAGCACTTGCCGCCGCCCCGCACCGCAGAGTTCCATCACGGGCGGGATAGCTCCCCGGAAAGGAGTAACGGTGCGCATTAAGCGACGCGTATTGCCACTTGTTCTGGCTGCTGTCCTCGGCTTGTCGTTCACTGCTGGCACAGCAACCCCATCCACAGCGTCATGCTCACTCATCTGGACGAGCCTGCAGACGTATACGAAATCCGGTAGTTACGGAATTTTCGACTGGAGTGGATCGATCACCTACAAGCTCGAGATGAACACATGCAATCTCGGCTACTACACTCGGATCTACGTCGACAAATTCACCAGCCGCTTCTACGTTCACGGCCAGTCCGGTTTCTATTACCAGACGCCGTTCGCGGGGCTTCTAAAGAACTGCAACAACTTTACAAGTGGCTGTCTTATAGATCAGGGGGACGCTATCTATTTCGACACGCGCGCCTTTTCACGCACCGGACCGGGCTACGTCCCGTCTAGCGCCACCCGCACCGCCTATCCTCACTTGACCTATACCTACAGTTCATATACCGCCTTCATGGATAGCGTCTGCTTCGCCCAGTGCGACCAGCCATTGGTGCTGGTAATTTGGCAGTTCCGCCGTGGCGTGCTGTACATGGACAGCGGCGTCTACAACTTCTATTAAGCGGACGGACTCCTGAGCGACGATTAGTACGCGGCGAAGCGGGCGGACGCGGTCGAGCGCGTCTAGCGACGTGACGCGCCTCTCGCCCCTCCGGCCAACATTGGCCGGACCCTGCGTGCCACGATCTGGGTCGAGATGACCGACAAGCTCGCGACGACGACAGATGGAGCCCCGCCGCACGACGCGGACATTCCGACACAGCTCAGCCCCGAAGCCGAGCATGAGATCCGCCAAGCTGCCGGCGATGCGCTGGGCCGATCGCTGGCGGTGCTCCTTGAAGAGCGCGTCCTCCCCAGGGCGGAAGTACCAACCCTGGATCCGCATGGCGCACGACTACTACGGTCAGGCCGTCGAGCACAGCGGCGGCGGATTGGCCGAGGCGCTCTCGGCAGCTCTCCCGGAGCGCTTCGACAGGCGCCGGGCCAAGAGCGTGGATCTTCCTTGGGGGTTCGCGAGAGCGCTTCTGGAGGCCGCGGTCGCAGCGGCGACGCTCGCGGACGAGCCCTACGACGTCGACAGCCCGTCCGTGCAGAGGGCCATCGACGAGCTCATCGCGACCGTGCAGCGGGCGCATGCCGTCGGCCATCGAGTGTCGCCGATGGGCTAGGCTGAGCGTGAAAGAGGCATCGGCGGACACGCGCGGACGCTATGGCCGGGTTTGCAAAACCGTTTACACGGGTTCGATTCCCGTCGTCGCCTCCATGATTTGACCGATGCAAGTCCTGATCGTCAGCCAGCAAGAGGTCCGCGAGCTCCTCCGCATGGAGGAGTGCATTGACGTAATGGCCGATGCCCTCGCCGCGCTGACCCGCGGCGATGCGGTGATGCCGCTCCGCGCCATGGCGGGCATGCCCGAGCACCCGGGATTGCTGGCATGGATGCCCTCGCTTCTCCCCGCCTCGAAC
>VBJX01000181.1:0-494 GCA_005879775.1 Chloroflexota bacterium | reverse complement strand
GAATCGCACCAGGGGGCAGTTCTCCTCTTCGAGGCGACGCGCGGGCAGCTCCTCGCGGTCGTGGACGCATCCGAGGTCACGGCGATTCGCACCGCCGCGGTGAGCGGCCTGGCCACCCGGCTTCTCGCCCGTCCGGACGCCGATGACCTGGCCATCCTGGGGTCGGGCACCCAGGCCCGAACGCACCTGGAGGCCATGACCGCGGTGCGGGAGATCCGACGCGTCCGGGTCTGGAGCCGCGATCCTGATCATGCCAGGATCTTCGCCGAGAGCGTGTCGGGTCAGCGCGGCCTCTCCGTGGAGGTGTCGGTCTCCGTCAGGGAGGCGGTCGAGGGGGCCAGCATCATCTGCACCACCACGTCGGCCACGGAGCCCATTCTCGAGCGACGCTGGCTCTCACCGGGCGCACACGTGAACGCCGTCGGGTTCGCCGGACCGACGGGCCGGGAGCTCGATGCGGAGGCAGTGGCCCGGGCGCGCCTCTTCGCCGACCG
>VBJX01000180.1:4187-4716 GCA_005879775.1 Chloroflexota bacterium | reverse complement strand
GGCGTGCCGGCGGTTCAGGGCCCGAAGCCTCCGGCCGCTCCCGCTCTCGGGCCAGCACCACCTCGAATGGCAGCTTCACCGAGTCTGGATCGGCCACCTCGAAGAAACCGCCGACGGGGCCCAGGAACCGCACCCGCCCCTCCTCGATCCAGAGAACCCGGTCCGGCCGCAGCTCGAGCGCCTCCTCGACCCGATGCTCGACGATGACCACCGCCCGACCCGTGTCGGCCTGGGCACGCAGGATGGCGAGGAGCCGGGTGGCGGTGGCCGGATCGAGGTTGGCGAGCGGCTCATCGATCACCAGCAGGCGAGGCTGCATCATCATCGTGCCGGCCATCGCGAGCAGCTGCTGCTCACCCCCGGAGAGCCAGGCGGTCTCGCGCCCGGAGATCGCCTCGATTCCGGTCGCGGCGATCACATCGCGGATCCGCTCATGGATCTGGCTCCGCTCGAGGCCCAGGTTCTCCGGACCGAACGCGAGCTCTGCCTCGACGGTCGATCCCACCACCTGCTTGGCGGGATCCTGCAG
>VBJX01000180.1:3638-4161 GCA_005879775.1 Chloroflexota bacterium | reverse complement strand
GGCCGTCGAGGCGCACCTGACCCGACAGCTCACCGCGATACGAGTGCGGGATGAGTCCGTTGATCGCCCGGATCAGGGTCGACTTGCCGCAGCCCGATGGGCCGGCCACCAGCAGCACCTCGCCAGGCTCCATGCGCAGCGACAGGTCCCGAATCGCGGGCTCGCTGGCGCGCCGATAGCGGAAGGTGAGCGAGTCGACCTCGAGGAGCGGCGCCCCGGCCATCGGCTCAGGTCGGCTCGAGGCGGACCGCTGTGTCGAGGGCGAGGGCGAACTGATCGGCGGCCGATCCCTGGTTGATCGCCAGCGCCGGGCCGGCATAGTCGGCGTCCTCGAAGAGGAGGGGCTCGCCGATCGGCACGTCGCCGAAGGTCGCCACCCACCGAATCGCGACCCGCTCGGCCGCGCGGCTGCCGCGCGGGGGGAGGAGCATCTCGAAGGTGCGGCCCCGGGGATGGCCGTCGGCCAGCGTTTCCAGGTCAGCCATCTCGCCGGCCAGCCGGCAGTTGCCGAAGGCGTCGATGA
>VBJX01000180.1:3037-3591 GCA_005879775.1 Chloroflexota bacterium | reverse complement strand
CGGCGTCCCGGTGGCCAGGTGCGCTCCCACCGGCGAGAAGATGTCCCGCCCGTGAAAGGTATGCGAGACCGGGGCGAGCCAGAGCGACTCGTTCTCAAGGGCGCGGGCCTCGACGATCCCACCCAGCTTCTCCGCCGCCGGCACCAGCAGGCCGTTATCGGGACCGACGAAGAAGTCTCCGCGCTCCGCCCGCAGGGCGATCGGCCGCCGATGAGTTCCGACCCCCGGGTCGACCACCGCCACGTGCGTCCCCACCGGGAAGTAGGGAACGCTGCGCGACAGGAGGAACGCGCCATCGCGGATCGCGAACTGGCGGATGGCGTGGGTCACGTCGACCAGGCGAGCGTCGGGCGCGATCCCCAGGATCACCCCGCGGCAGACCGCCGGAGCGCTCGAGCCGACCCCGAAGTCGGTCATGAAGGAGATGAACGGGCGCTCGGTCATGGGCGGCATCCTACCTGCGGCCGGTCGGTTGCGGCCGAGCGGTCAGCGCAGCGTGGCCGTCTCCATGTAGGTCGGCACCTCGACCTGGAGACCGGTGGCCGCCCGGTTTC
>VBJX01000180.1:1955-3006 GCA_005879775.1 Chloroflexota bacterium | reverse complement strand
CGCACGAAGTTGGCAAGCCAGTCGTCGAGCTCGTGCTCGTCGGCGTGGGCGGAGAAGCCGGAGATGGAGCGCACCCGGCAGCGAACGGGGTACTCCTCGCCGTCGATCTTGGCTGTCGTCCCGCCGGTCTGCAGGTGGCGTCCCAGGGTCCCCTCGCCCTGGTAGCCGATGAAGAGGAGGGTGCAGGCCGCATCGGGGAGGAAGTCCTTGAGGTGGTGCATGATCCGCCCGCCGGTCAGCATCCCGGAGCTGGCGACCACCATCAGCGGGCGCGGAGCCGCCTTGATCGCCTTGGACTGGTCCACCTCGTTGGTGTACTGCTCGCCGGGATAGACGAGCGGCGAGGTGCCGGTTCGCAGCAGCGCCGCGGTCTCGTCGTCATAGACCTCCGGGTGCCGCATGTAGACGTCCGAGGCGCGGCTGGCCATCGGCGAGTCGAGGTAGAGCGGGAGGCGCGGGATCTTGCCCGCCCGCGCCAGCTCCTCCAGGACCCAGACCAGCTCCTGGGTGCGGCCGATGGCGAACGATTGGCCACCTCGCCGATGGCCTGCACCAGGTCGGCCTCGGCCTTTTCGTGCGGGGCGTGCTCGCGGTTGCCATAGGTCGACTCGATCAGTACGAAGTCGGCGTGGCTGACCGGCGCTGGGTCGCGCAGGATCGGCGTGTCGCAGCGGCCGAGGTCGCCGGAGAAGACGATCGTGGTCGTCTCCGCGCCATCTGAGACGCGCAGCTCGATGATGGCCGAGCCGAGGATGTGTCCCGCGTCACGGAACGTGGCGACGATCCCATCGGCGACCGATACCTCCGCGTCGTAGCTGACCGCTTTGAACTGGCGCACCGTCTGGTCGACGTCGTCCATCGAGTAGAGCGCCGCCCGTGTCATGGTGGCTCCCTCGGGAGGCGCCTTCCGCAGGCGGTCGGGCATGCCGGTGTCGGTCTCCACGGCCGACTCCTCGCTCGCCAGCTCGGCACTGGCCGCGGCAGCCTCGTCGGGATGTCGTCGGCGCCAGCGCTGCTCGGCCTCGGCCTGCAGCTTGGCAGCGTCGCGCAG
>VBJX01000180.1:0-1835 GCA_005879775.1 Chloroflexota bacterium | reverse complement strand
ATCCGGTTGCGGCTGATCTCCTCAGGCGACCCCTGGAAGATGCCGCAGTCGACGAGGACCCGCCGCTCTCCGGCGGTCACCAGATACTGTGAGCCGGTCACCGTCCCGACCGCCCCCAGGAACTGGATCTGAATGCCCATCGGCGCCGAGTATGGACGATCGGCGGCCGCGGGTATGATCGGGCGGATGGCCTTCCCGATCGATCCGCCCATCGAGCCGATGCTGGCGAAGCTGACCCCCGAGCTGCCTCTGGGCGACGGCTGGCGCTACGAGCCGAAGTGGGACGGCTTTCGGGCCCTCGTCTTCCGGGACGGCAAGGATCTCTATCTCCAATCGCGCGACCTCAAGCCCCTCGACCGCTACTTTCCGGAGCTGCTCGAGCCGTTAGGTTCCCTGGGCGGCACCAAGGCCCGCTTCGTCATCGATGGCGAGATCGTCATCGCCGGCGAGGGTGGGCTGGAGTTCGAGTCACTCCTGCTGCGCATCCATCCGGCTGCCAGCCGGGTGAAGATGCTCTCCGAGGAGACCCCCTCCTCGTTCGTGGCCTTCGACTGCCTCGCGGAAGGAGCCGATGACCTGCGCGAGGCGCCGCTCGACGAGCGCCGTGCACGGCTGGAGCGCCTCCTGGCCGATCCGCCCGCATCGGTCCTGCTGACGCCGGCAACCTCCGACCCGGCGATCGCGCGCCACTGGTTCGACGTCTTCGAGGGCGCCGGCCTGGACGGGGTGGTCGCCAAGCGGGCGGAGAGCCGCTACCTGCCGGGCAAGCGCGAGATGGCCAAGGTGAAGCACCTGCGCAGCGCCGATTGCGTGGTGGCCGGCTTCCGCTGGCACAAGAACGGGCCCGGCACCCTGGTCGGCTCGCTGCTCCTGGGCCTCTACAACGATGCCGGCGCGTTGCAGCACGTTGGGGTCACTGCCTCGTTCAGCGTCGAGCGGCGGCGCGAGCTGGTCGAGGAGCTGAAGCCGTATCGGGGCAATGCGCTCGAAGGGCATCCGTGGCGCGAGTGGAAAGAGTGGGAAGCGGCCGCGGAAGGGAGGCGCGTGCCGGGCGCCACCTCGCGCTGGAACCGCGGCAAGGACCTCTCCTGGGAGCCGCTGCGGCCGGAGCTGGTCTGCGAGGTCGCCTTCGACCACCTGCAGGGCGACCGCTTCCGCCACGCCACCACCTTCCTCCGCTGGCGTCCCGACAAGTCCCCCGACGCCTGCCGCTACGACCAGCTGGAGGAGACGCCGGCCGCCCTGCTGGCCGACCTCTTCGGCGGACGCTAGCCGAGCGACGTTTCGCTACACTCCTCGTTCCGCCCAAATGACGTGAACTCAGGAGACGCTGCGTCCGTGGCCGATTCGAACCGTGCCGTCAATCAGGTCGCAGATCATTTCTGGGACGGGGTACTGGAGCGCGACCCGGTCTTCGCCACCATCCTCGGGATCGACACCTACGACGATCGCCTGCCGGACCTGGGCGAGAAGGGTCGCCAGGAGGATGCCGCGGCGCTGGGCGAAACGCTGGCCGCCGCCGAGGCGATCCCGGCCGACGGCCTCGAACCGGAGCAGGTGATCACCCGCGACATGCTCATCCTGGTGGCGCGCAACCACCTGGAGGCCTACGAGCAGAAGCAATACCAGCTGGCGGTCGACCACATCTTCGGGGTGCAGACCATGCCGGCCCGCATCGCCCAGTACCAGGTGGCCGATACCCCGGAGCGCCTCGAGCGGATGCTCGCCCGCTTCGCCGCCTACCCGACCGCCATCGCGCAGCAGATCGAGACGCTGCGCGAGGGGATCAGCGACGGGCGCACCACGGCCAGCGTGCCGGTGCGCAAGGCGATTGA
>VBJX01000012.1 GCA_005879775.1 Chloroflexota bacterium | reverse complement strand
CTGGCTTCTCGGTCGTCGAGGACCTGATACAGAACACCTACTACCTGCCGCCCTACTCGCAGGGCCTCGCCCTCCAGCGCGACGCGATCCTGGCAAGCGCCCGCGAGCTGACCAGCCAGTACGACGTGCGAACCCCCTCGATCGACAACGAGGTCGCCAACCTGTCCGGGGGCAACCAGCAGAAGGTGATCATCGCGCGCGAGTTCAGCCGGCCGCTGCGCCTGCTGGTGGCCGCGCAACCGACGCGCGGGCTGGACGTGGGCTCGATCGAGTACATCCACCGGCGCATCGTCGAGAAACGCGACGAAGGGACGGCGGTCCTCTTCGTCTCCACGGAGCTCGAGGAGGTTCTCTCCCTGGGCGACCGAATCGCGGTCATGTTCCAGGGTCGCATCGTCGACATCCTCGATCCGGATGAGGCGACGCCCGAGCGCCTTGGCCTGCTGATGGGCGGGGCTCATCCCGAGGAGGGGGTCGTGCTGGCAGAGCCGGCCCACGTGGAGGAGCCCCGATGACCGCCGACGTCGGCACGCAGCCCTCTGTAACCCAGCGGATCGGGAGCGCGCTCATCTCCGCGGCGCGCCAGCTCATCGTGCCTGCCCTGGCGGTCGTCAGCGCGCTGATCCTGGGCGCGGTCGTGATCATCCTGTCAGATCCCAAGTTCGTCTCCCTGCTCGGGACGGACATCGGCGGTGCCTTCGGGGCCGGATTCAGGTCGGTCCTCGCCGCCTACGGCGGGCTGCTGAAGGGATCGGTGGGCAGCCCTGACGCGATCAGCGAGACGTTCCTGCGCGCCACACCGCTCATCCTGGCCGGGTTGGCGGTGGCGCTCGGCTTCCGCGCCGGCCTCTTCAACATCGGTGCGGAGGGCCAGATCTACATCGGCGGCATGTTCGCCACCATCGTCGGCATCAACTTCGACGGGATGCCGACCTTCATTCACCTTCCCCTGGCGGTGGCGGCCGGCTTCGTCGGCGGCGCGCTGTGGGGCTTCATTCCCGGGATCCTCAAGGCCCGAACCGGTGCGCATGAGGTGATCACCACCATCATGCTCAACTACGTCTCTTACCGGGTCATCGACTTCGCGCTGCACCAGCCGCTCCTGCAGCGGCCCGATCGCAGCGACCCGGTCAGCCGCTTCGTGCTCGACTCGGCAACCCTGCCGCCGCTCTTCGGAGACACGCGCGTCCACTGGGGGCTGGTGATCGCGCTCGCGGCGGCCGTGGCAGTGTCGTGGCTCCTCTTCCGCTCGACGAAGGGCTTCGAATTCCGTGCGGTCGGCCTCAACCCGTCGGCAGCGGGCTATGCCGGGATGAACATCAGCCGCACCATCATCCTGACGATGATGATCTCCGGCGGCCTGGCGGGCCTGGCCGGCGCCGGCGAGATCCTGGGGACCAACCACCGCCTGACACCGCTCTTCTCACCCGGCTGGGGCTTCGATGCCATCGCCCTCGCCCTGCTCGGTGGATCGCGCCCGATCGGGGTGGTCGGCGCCGCGCTCGTCTTCGGCGCCCTGCGGGCCGGGGCAGCTCCCATGCAGGCGGCCACCGGCATCCCGATCGACCTGGTCGTCGTCATCCAGGCCCTAGTGATCATGTTCATCGCCGCACCCGCCCTGGTGCGCGGCATCTATCGGATCAAGGTCGGCAAGCCGACCGGGACCGAGATTTCGATCAAGGGGTGGGGCGCGTGACCACGTTAGCCGCCGCCATCCCCCGGGGAGGGATCAGCCGCGCGCGGCAGCGGGGCTACGGGATCCTCTACCTGGTGCTGGCGGCGGTCATCGCCTTCATCTTCGGCAACGTGCCGGGCGGATCGGAGACCACCTTCGGCATGAACGTCGGCCGTGGTGTTGCAGTCCCCAACCTCGTCCTGCCGTCTGCCGGGGCTGCCTACCTGCTGGCCGCGCTGGCGGCGGCAGCCGGGGCCATCCAGCTGACCCGCGGCTTCGGGGCGCGCTGGGCGCTGGCGCTGACCGGAGTGATCGTGATCTTCGCCTTCGCGTTCCTCACCTGGATCGCGGCAGATGGCCAGGTGAACCTGGCGGGGATCCTGCAGGCCACGCTCCAGCTGAGCGTGCCGATCACCTTCGGGGCGATGTCCGGGATCCTGTGCGAGCGATCCGGTGTGGTGAACATCGCGATCGAGGGGATGCTCCTGTCTGGGGCCTTCGCCTCGGCTGTCGTGGCCAGCGCCACGGGCAACCACTGGATCGGGATCGTGGCGGCGATCATCGTCGGCGGCCTGCTGGCCGCCCTGCTGGCCGTCCTCGCCATCCGGTACCTCGTCAACCAGATCATCGCCGGGGTGGTGATCAACATCTTCGCCACGGGAGTCACCTCGTTCCTGGCGTCCCGGGTGCTGGCGCATTACCCCGACCTGAACAATCCGGAACGGTTCGGCCCGATCGTGCTGCCGGTCCTGAGCGATCTGCCCTTCGTGGGCGGCATCCTCTTCCGCCAGAACCTGTTCATCTACGCCTGCATCGCGTGCCTGGTGATCCTGCACTTCATGCTCTTCTCCACTCGCTGGGGGCTGCGGGTCAGGGCGGTCGGCGAGCATCCGCTGGCGGCCGATACGGTCGGCATCAGCGTCTTCTTCGTGCGCTACCGCAACGTGATCGGCACCTTTGAGAAGGAGATGACGGCCGGCCACGGCTTCATCGGCCTGGCGGCCATGATCTTCGGTGGCTGGGCACCATTCGGCTCGTTCCTGGCCGGGCTCGTCTTCGGCTTCGCCGATGCCGTCCAGACCCGCCTCTCGATCCTGCACGTCGGCCTGCCGACGCAGTTCCTGCAGATGGTCCCCTACCTGGTGACCATCGTGGTGGTGGCTGGCCTGGTGGGCCGGGTTCGCGCTCCGGCGGCCGATGGTCGCCCGTACGTCAAGGAATGACCGGAGACCTCGCCCAGCGACAGCCGATCATCCTGGACTGCGATCCCGGGCATGACGACGCGCTGGCGATCCTGCTGGCGGCGGCGGCACCGAGCCTGGAGCTGCTGGCGATCACCACCGTGGCCGGCAACCAGACCCTGGAAAAGACGACCCTGAACGCGCGCCGGATCTGCACCGTGGCCGGGATCCACGGCGTGCCGATCGCCGCCGGGGCCGATCGACCCCTTGCCCACGAGGTGAGGGTCGCGGCCGAGATCCACGGCGAGTCAGGGCTGGACGGGCCTGCCTTCGGCGAGCCGCAGGTTCCGCTCGACGCACGCCAGGCAGCGGACCTGATCAGCGAGCTGTCGCGCTCCGTCGATGGCCTGGTCCTGGTGGCCACCGGGCCGCTGACCAACGTCGCCACCGTGCTGGCACGAGACCCTGGCCTAGCCGGGCGCCTGAGGCGCCTGGTGCTGATGGGCGGCGCGATCGGGATCGGCAACACCACGCCGGCAGCCGAGTTCAACATCGCGACTGATGCCGAAGCGGCACGAGCCGTCTTCGAGTCCGGGCTGCCGATCACCATGGTTCCGCTGGAGGCGACCCACCATGCCCTCGCCACGCCCGAGGTGCTGGCGCGCATCGCCGCCATCGGCACCCCGCTGGCCGCGATGACGGTCGACCTGCTCGCCTTCTTCGCCACCACCTATCGGAACGTCTTCGGCTTCGACTCGCCGCCGGTCCACGATCCGTGCGCGGTCGCCTGGGTCATCGACGAGACGCAGGCCGAGTTCAGCTACGGACGCACCGTCTGTGACGTGTACGGCGTCACCGGGCGCCCGCCAAATGCCGAGGTGGCAACCGCGGTGGCCGCCGAGCGCTTCTGGGACCTCATGATCGACGCCCTGGCGAGCTACGCCGGCGAGCCGAGCGACCCACCGTATGCCGCTCAGGAGCTGGGCTAGGCGCTGGCCACCGACTCCAGGCCGGGGTCGAGCAGTGTGTGCGGCACGGGTGGAATGCGGAGCAGGTCGACCGAGAGCCCGGCGGCTTCGAGGTCAAGCTCCACCAGGCTGCGGTCATAGGCGATCGCCCGGAAGTTGACCTGCACCTCCTCGCCGCTCAGGTCGATCACCGCGTACTGGGCACGACCGTCGGACGGTGAGCCGCAGCCCACCGAGCCGGCGTTCACGAAGTGGCTGGCACCCACCAGCCGATGGAAGGTCTCGTGGGTGTGCCCGAAGCAGAGCAGGTCTTCGCTCTCTTCGGCCGCCACCCGGGCGAAGGTCCTGCTCGGCCGATCGCGCCACAGGTACTCGTTCTGGCGCAGCGGCGAACCGTGGAAGAGGAGCACTGAGCGCTCCCCGCTGGTGAAGCGCAGGTTGGCGGGGAGCTGGCGCAGCCAGCTGCGGTGGTCGTCGTCGATCCGTTCCCCGGTCCAGCTCAGGGACGCGATCCCCTCCGTCTCGGCGTCGGGAGTGGCCCAGATGACGCCCGGCTGGGCCCGATCCATGCCGACCGCCTCGTCCCAGTTGCCCTGCACGACCGGCACGTCGAGCGCCCTGATTTCGCTCACCACCTCGTTGGGATGTGGCCCGCGGCCGACGAGATCGCCGGCGCACCAGATCGTCTCGCAGCCGAGCGAGCTGGCGTCGCTGAGCACCGCGTGGAGCGCGGGGAGGTTGGCATGGACGTCCGCCAGGACCGCGATCCGCATGCCCGCATTGTAGGAAGCGGGCGCTGCGCCGAAATCCCCCGCCGGGAGGACTTCAGTTCGGTCGCGCGCTCGCTGCGGCCGCGAACGGGGCGGCGATGACGCTGATCCGCCCGGCCACCGTGCGGGCCATCTCGCGCAGCGCCGCAGCAGCCACAGAGGCCTCTGCGGCGGGGTGCTGCGGCGAGGTGATGGGCGTGCCGGCATCGCCGCCGGTGCGCACGCCGGGCTCGAGCGGGATGCGCGCCAGCACCTCCAGGTCGAACTCGCGGGCGAGCGAGGCCGCGCCGCCGGTGCCGAACAGGTCGTGCTCGGTCCCGCAGTGGGGGCAGATGAAGCCGCTCATGTTCTCGACCACGCCGATGGTGCGCACGTTCACCTTGTTGAACATGGCGACCGCCTTCCGCGCGTCGAGCAGGCTCACCTCCTGGGGCGTGGTGACCACCACCGCCCCGGTGAGCGGGATCAGCTGGCTGATGCTCAACGCGGCGTCGCCGGTTCCCGGCGGGAGGTCGACCACCAGGTAGTCGAGCTCGCCCCACTCCACGTCGCGCAGGAACTGCTGGATGGCCGAATGGATCAACGGGCCGCGCCAGATCACCGGCGCGTCGCCGGTCAGGAAGTACTGGATGCTCATCATCTTCACGCCGTGGGCCACCACCGGGTTGACGCGCCCCCCGGCGCCGGTCACGTGCGAGCCGGAGGTGCCCATCATGAGCGGCACGTTGGGCCCGGTGATGTCCGCGTCGAGGAGGCCGACCCGTGCCCCGTCGCGCGCCAGGCTGACGGCCAGGTTGACCGCGATGGTGGTCTTGCCGACTCCGCCTTTGCCCGATGCGACCGCGATCGTGTTCTTGACGCCCGGGATCAGGTCCGCCGCCGGCCCGCCGAACGATCGCTTCACGTTGCTCGCCCAGTCGACCCGCACGGTGGTCGCGCCGAGCGACGACAGGCCGTCGACGATGTCGGACTCGATCTTGGCCTTGAGCGGGCAGGCGGGCGTGGTCAGCTCCACGGTCAGGTCGACCACGCTGCCGGTGATCTCGATCGTCTTCACCATCCCCAGGCTGACCAGGTCGCGCCCGATCTCGGGGTCCTTGACCTGGGCAAGGACGGCCATGATCTTCTCGTCGGTGAGCTGGTCCGGGGTGACCTGGTCTGGCATGCTGCGGCTGAGCTTCCTTTCGCCCTGTGGATCGGTCGGCGAGCTCAGGGTAGCAGAGGGGCGCTGGCCTCCGGCACTACCTTTGTTGACGTTGCAGGGATCGGCCCTAGGGCAGGCCGTCCCACAGCGACGACTCTCGGGGAGGCCCGGCGCTGCCGGCCGCCACCGGCAGGTTCGAGCGAGCCAGGCGGTAATGCTCGGTCGCCAGGAACTCGTCGCGCACTTCGGGGCTCCAGTCGTGGAAGGGCCCACTGGAGCCGACCTGGGAGACGTGGCGCGCGATGCTCGCCAGCTTGAGCTGCGCCAGCTCACCGAGATCCAGGGTCAGGGTGTCGTACCCGTCGGGTGATCCGTAGCCGTCAGGAGCGCGGCTGCCCAGGCTGGTGAGCGCGGCGGCCGGGACGACCAGGTGGTAGAGCTTGGCCGCCCGCCACGCCACCTGGTCCTCCTCCAGGTCGTCCTCGTAGGCAAGGGGCTCGGCCGCCCGGTCGAAGGCGGCCTCGACCGCCCGGCCGAGAACGGCGTGGTCGGCATCGCCGGTCACGCCCTCGGGCCCAAAGCTCAGGATCACTTCGGGCCGATGCATCCGGATCGGCTGCACGATGCGCCCCACCAGCTCGTCGAAGGAGACCGTCGGCAGCCCTTCCTCGGCGTAGTCGAGCATGCGGAGCACGCGCACCCCCAAGAGCGCCACCGAGCGGCGCAGCTCGTCCTCGCGGACGGTGTCCAGGTTGCGCCAGACGAGCGGCTTGGTGTACGAGCGATTGCGTCCGCCCGGCGCCGGCGCCCGATCCAGCAGGCGCCGGTCGAAGTGGCCGCGGGTCGCGCATACGATCACGACGTAGGCGCCCGAGGCTGCTGCCTGCGCGATCGCCCCGCCGAATCCGAAGGCCTCGTCGCCCGGGTGGGCGACCACGATCATCAGGCTCCGGGCAGGGTTTCGCTCCCGTACAGGCCGCCAGATCGAGGACACGGCCGGCAGTCTATCAGCCTAGACCTCGATCTCGAGGGCGATCGGCGCGGCCCCGGTGCCGTCCGAGATGGGCACGCTGGCGCCGTCCACGAAGCTCGCCCGGTGGGCGGTCTGGATCGCCTGCTGGATCTCGTCGAGGGTCATCATCTCGTGGCGCAGCAGGAGCGCGATCTCGTCGCGCAGGTAGGAGCGCAGCATCTCCGGCCCATCGGTCGACAGGGTGAACGGCACCTGGTGGTCGATGAAGCGCCGCAGGATGAGCCGCAGCTCGGCGAGGTCGCTCACGACCCGCGTGTTCAGGTTCGAGGTTGGGCAGACCTCGAGCACGATCCCGCGCTCGCGCAGCAGGTCCATGACGGCCGGGTCGTACGCGCTCTTGACCCCATGCCCGATGCGGGTCGGGTCGAGGGCCTCCACCGCCTCGCGAACCTCGTCGGCGCCACCGATCTCTCCGGCGTGGACGGTGATCCCCAATCCGGCACGGCGGCATTCGTCGAAGAGGGCCCGATAGTCGGCGAAGCGGAAGCCGGGCTCGGTCGGCCCCGCGATGTCGACCGCCACCACGCCGCGGCTGCGCCAGGCGATCGCCTTGGCGGCAATGATCTCGTTCAGCTCCCGGCTGAACGAGCGATCGAGGCAGAAGATCAGCCCGGCACGCACCTGGGGGTACTCGAGCACGGCGCGGTCCATGCCCCGCACCGCAGCGGCGATGATGTGGTCGAGGTCCTGCTCCCCACCCCGGTTGCGCTTCATCGGGTTGAAGCGCAGCTCGATGCGCGTGATGTTGTTCTTGCGATAGGCCCCGCCGATCACCTCGTAGATGCTCCGCTCGACGGCGATCGGGCTCGACTGGATCAGCTCGGTCCAGCGGAACAGGTCGAGGTACGCCTGGAACGAGCCGGATCCACGGTGTCGCGGTCCGACGGTGATCAGGTCGCGGAAGGCCCAGTAATCCTTGGTCGGGAGACGGATCCCCTGCGCATGGGCGATCCCCCACATGACCGCCGGCGTGACGGCCGCCCCGAGGTGCACGTGGAGCTCCGTGAGCGGCGTGCGAGGGTCGAGCCGGGGGCGGGGCATGCTCCTCCAGGTCAGCGATTTGGCGGAGTGTATCGCAGGCCCGATGCTAGAATCGGCCGGCCATGGACGCCATCCGGCAGCTGATCGAATGGGTCGCCAACGACGCCGGCCACACCGTGGCCACCCTGCTGCCGTTCGGGCTCCTGGGCCTCACCGGCCTCTACTTCGCGTGGCTGGTCCTCGGCTGGCTGCGCGTTTCACAGGTTGGGATCGAAACGGTCCAGGCGCCCGCGCTGCGCCTGCCGCGCGCCCCGGACGGCGCCATCGAAGCGCCCCGAGGAGTCCCGTACTGCCCGGTCGACGGCCTCCAGTACCCGGCCACCACGCGCTTCTGCTCGGTCTGCGAATCGGACCTGCTCGTCTCGTGCGCCAATTGCGGCACTCGCATCCGTGCCGCCGACGAGTCGTGCTACCGATGCGGAACGCGCGAGACCACCACGGTGGCCGCCGCCGACTGAGCCGTCAGCTGCCGATGAGCGCCTTGGCATAAGCGCGCATCTCGGCGATGTCGGGGATCATCACCCAGCCCCGATTGGTGCCTGACTCGAACCCGGCGAAGAGCGCGAAGCGCGGCGGCTGGAGCACGGTGGCGGTCACCTGCGCGTTGGCCGCGCGACGGCCGATCTCGATGAAGGTCGGGACCTCGCCGATCTTGATGTCGGTCTCCAGCGAGGTGAGCAGCCGAATCGAGTCGATCAGCGACAGGCTGGTGGTGGGTGCCAGCCACTTGCGCACCAGGGCCAGGACCACTTGCTGCTGGCGGGCGTCACGCGCGTAGTCCGAGTCGGCCCGCGTCCGGGTGTAGCTGAGGGCCGTTGGCCCAGACAGGTGCGTGGGGCCAGCATCCAGATAGAAGTTGATGTGCGTGTCGGCGATCCGGGTGTGCACGTCGACGTCGATCCCGCCCACCGAGCTGACCATCCAGGTGAAGGCGTCCATGTCGATCTTGATGTAGCGGTCGATCCTGATACCGAGCAGCCGCTCCATCGCCCCGCGCAGGCCCTCCACGCCGTAGAGCTGCGCAATCCCGTTGGCCTTGCCACCGTAGATCCGTCCATCGGCCAGCGGGACGTCGACGGTGTCCCGCGGCAACGACAGCATCGTGATCTTCGTCCGATCCGCGCTGACGCTGACCACCATCATCGCGTCGGTCCGATAGGTGGCCATGCCTGCCTGGCGGCGTGACAGGTTCGAGTCGGAGCCGACCACCAGGAAGGTGACGCGGCGGGCGAGGAGCGCCTGGTCGAGCGGGACCGGCGTGGGAGACGGCGATGGCGTGGGCGGCGGGGTGGGCGTCGGCGACGGAGTCGGGGACGGGGTGGGCGTCGGCGCCAGGCTCGGCGGGACCGAGGCGCTGGTGCAGGCCGAGACGAGGAGGCCAATGGTGAGCAGCCGGAGAGCGCGAGGCGTGTTCTCACGCCAGCCGGAGAAGGGGAACATCGCCGGGGATTCTACCCGGCGAGGCGGCTCCCGGCTTGCGCCGTCACCTGGCCGGCAACCAGATCCGGGTCGCTGGTGGGGGCGTCGCAGGCGTAGCCCCGGCACACGTAGGCGGTCGGAACGCCGTCCCTGGGCACCTTGGCCGCGAAGAGCTGCAGCTCCCCCAGACGGTCGCCGTCCGGCAACGGGGCGATGACCAGGTCGGGAGCGTACGGCCCCGCGGCAGCGCGTCGCAGGGCTACGGCGCGCGGGTCGCTCGGGTCCCCGGCGACGACCACGTCGATCTGGTCGCCGAGCGAACGGTCTGCGGCGCTCAGCATCCTCCCCACGCTCGACGGGTGGCGATCGAGGAGCGGCGCTGCGGCCGCCAGGATCCGTCGCGCCCGGCGGTCGTGATCCGGTTCGCCGCTGAGCAGCGCCAGGCGCAGCAGCACGTCGGCGGCGACCGAGTTGGCGCCCGGCGTGGCTCCATCGGTCAGGGAGCGCGGGCGCGTGACGACGGCATCGTGCTCAGCGCCCGTGTCGAAGAAGGTGCCGCTCTCATCGTCCCAGAAGTCGGAAACGGCGCGGGCCATGAGCGCTTCGGCCAGCCGCAGGTCGTCCGGATCGCCGCCGGCTGCATAGGCAGCCAGCAGCCCATCGGCCAGGTTGGCGTAGTCCTCGGCGAAGGCCGGCGTATGCGCCACCCCGCCCCGGGCGGTCCGCCACAGCCCATCCCCGTCACGCAGCAGCTGTTGGCGGACGAAGGCCACCAGCCGTCGCGCGGCGTCCAGGAATCGCTCCTCGCCGAGGACGAGGTAACCGTCCGCCAGCGCACGCAGCGCCATCCCGTTCCAGGCGGCCAGCTGCTTCTCGTCGCGCCCGGGGCGCACCCGGCGACCGCGTGTCGCCAGCAGCGCGGCGCGAGCCCGGTCCAGCACGTCGGCGGGCGGCGCGTCACCAGCCACGTGGAAGATGGTGCGCCCCTCCCAGTTTCCAGTGGGGGTGAGGTCCCAGTAGGACGCCACCTGCTTGACCGCCTCCGAGCCCAGTCCGGCCGCCGCCAGGACGGAGGTGAGCTCGTCGTGCTGCCAGGTGTAGAAGCGCCCCTCCTCTCCCTCGCTGTCGGCATCGAGCGCCGAGGCGAAGCCGCCTTCCCCGGTCGCCAGCTCGGCGAGCATGAAGTCGAGGGTGGCGGCCGCCACCTCGCCGTACCGCCGGTGGCGCGTGGCGCGGAAGGCCTCGAGATAGGCATGCGCCAGCTGCGCGTTGTCGTAGAGCATCTTCTCGAAGTGCGGCACCAGCCAGCGGGCATCGGTGCTGTAGCGCGCGAAGCCGCCGGCCAGCTGGTCGTTGATCCCGCCATCGGCCATCCGGTCGAGCGTGACGGTGACGGCGCGCAGCGTCTCGGGATCGCCGCTCAGGCGCCAGGCGCGCAGCAGGAACTCGAGCGTCATCGGCGCGGGGAACTTCGGAGCCGGCCCGAAGCCGCCGTGAACCGCGTCGAACTCCGTGAGCAGTCGGGCGGCCGCGGCCTCCAGCTGCGCCCGCTCCGGCCCGCTGCCGCCTGGGACAACGGAAAGCTGCTGCTGAAGATGCGAGGCTAACTGGCGGCCCTGCTCCACGACTTCGGCGCGTCGCGAGCGGAAGGCATCGGCCACCCCGCTCAGCACCCGCGGGAAGCTCGGCATGCCGTGGCGATCATCCGGCGGGAAGTAGGTGCCGCCGAAGAACGGCTGGAGATCGGGGGTCAGGAAGACGCTCATCGGCCAGCCGCCCCCGCCGGTCATGGCCTGCACCGCGGCCATGTACACGTCGTCAAGGTCGGGCCGCTCCTCGCGGTCGACCTTGATCGGCACGAAGTCGCGGTTCAGCTGGGCGGCGATGGCCGGGTCCTCGAACGACTCGTGGGCCATCACGTGGCACCAGTGACAGGCCGAATAGCCGATCGACAGGAAGATCGGCTTGTCCTCAGCCCGGGCCCGCTCCAGGGCCTCCGGCCCCCACGGGTACCAGTCGACCGGGTTGGTGGCGTGCTGCAGGAGGTACGGGCTCGTCTCGGTGGCGAGTCGATTGGTCATGAGCGACCAAGTGTGTCACCTCGACGAGCCCGATGCCCCGAACCGCACTTGCCCTACTGGAGCTCTCCCTGCAGGTGCGCGCCCAAGGTGCTCGATCCGCTGCCCGAGCAGGGCGGGACAGGATCGTCACCGCCGGCCGGCACGGGAACCGGCATCATCGACCCCAGGCCGAGGTCGATCGACAGGGTGAGCGGCTCCGCTTGGGGCCGATCCCCGCACCAATTGCTCCACACCACGGACAGGCTCTCCGGGTGTCCGGCGAGGAGGCTCACCGTCCCGGGCGTCGCGTCGGGCGGGCTCGAGACGAGCACTGTGCCGGCGGCATCGGTGATCTGCGCCGCCGGCTCGCTGGCAATCTGGCATCCATCGCGACCCGGACTGAGAGTGGCCGTCACGATGGTGCCGCGCGAGCCGGCCGCACCGCCCCATGGCTCCGCGCTCAGCGTCACGTCCTCGGGTGCGCAGGCACGCGACGAACCCGATGGCTCGCCGCTGGGCGAGGCGGAGGGCCCGCTCCCAACGCCATGGTCGGGCGGCCCGGAGAGCACCACGGCGGCCACAGCCACCGCCAGGACACCGGCCACCGCGGCGCCTGCGAAGAGTCCGCCGCGGACCAGTGGCGTTGGGCTGGAACGGCGATTCCGAGCCTCCTCCAGGCTCATCGGCAGCCGAGTTGGGGTGTATCCCTCTTCACGCGGACCGGGCTGCGAGCGCAGCTTCCGCTCAAGATCGTTGTCGCTCATCGAGAACCCTCCTCGCCGAGCTCGGCCCGAAGGGCGTCGAGCGCACGGCTCACATGGCTGCGCGCGGAGGCGGGCACGATTCCCAGGATCGCTCCGATCTCCTCGTACGGCAGGTCTGCCCGATACCGAAGGTAGATCGCCAGTCGTTGCCGCTCCGGCAGTCCCTCCACC
>VBJX01000179.1:2648-2938 GCA_005879775.1 Chloroflexota bacterium | reverse complement strand
CCCGCGATCTCCACCCCGAGGTGGGCGGTGGTGGAGGCGATCGTGTTCTGGATCCTCCGCTGGTGCACCCCGTAGCCGAGCATCACCAGGGAGCGGTCGTTGAGGCGCAGCCAGGGGATCCCGCGCGCGGCCGCCGCGTCCACGATCGATTTCGTGGAGGGGCCGAGGGCCCACTTCTCGCGGAGGCGCTTCAGGCCGTCGAGACGCTCCTCGAGGTCCATCTCCTCGCCGTCGATTCCCGCGCAGTGCTCGACCACGTCCAGGGCGAGCTTGCCTGCCCGCACCCCGAC
>VBJX01000179.1:1819-2396 GCA_005879775.1 Chloroflexota bacterium | reverse complement strand
GATCCGCATCCAGATGCACGGGCGGTAGGACCAGAAGTTGGGGCCCTTGAGGACGAGGGTTTCGAGGAGCCGGATGCCATCCGCCACGGGCTACCTCCGGAGGCCGTCGTCCCGGGGATCCCGGTCTCAGGTCGAGGAGCCGATCCTGATCTTGAAGCCATCGGGATCCACGATGGCGAAGTCGCGCGAGCCCCAGGGTCGACTCTGGGGCTCCTCCGCGAGCGTGCCGCCGCGGGCCTTGATGGTGGCGGCCAGCGCGTCGACGTCCTGCGCGGTGGTGCAGTAGATGCTGAAGCCCTCGCCCTTCCTGCGGTCGCGCCCCTTCTTCCAGTCGTCCTGCTCGATGTAGAAGGCCACGGCGCCCGCCCGCATCTCGGCACCCGCCAGCTTGCCGTCCCGCTCCCAGCGCTCCTTCTCGAGACAACCGAGGACGTCGCGGTACCAGGCGAGGCTCTTCTCGATGTCGTTCACGGTCAAGGATGGCGCGGCGTCCCGCAGCCGCAGGGTCTCGGGCAGCCGCCGGACGGGCAGCGACCAGGCTTCGAGCGCGGTCTCCTCCTCGGCGGGGGTGCGATCG
>VBJX01000179.1:0-1805 GCA_005879775.1 Chloroflexota bacterium | reverse complement strand
CCCAGCAGGCTACCCCTCCCGGGCGGGTGCGGTCAACCCTGGCCCGCTACTTTTGTTCGTGACGTCCTCGAACAGCAGGTAGCCGTCCGGATGCCAGGCCGGTCCTTCGCCGAACCCGAGACCACCGGCGAGCTTCTCCCACGCCGAGCCAGGGGCGATCAGGGGCGCGTTCGCGGCCGCGAGGGCCAGCACCACGGCGGGGACGAGCCACATGGCCAGGCAGCTTAGCAGCGGTTCATCGGATTCCGCCAGCCTCGGGCTGGTGCACCGGCGGGTCCCATCGCCGGCCGCCTTCCAGGCGCATCCAGGTGTCGAATCGGCGCCGGCCCTCGTGGAGGCGGATCACGCGCGCGCCGCGCGAGAAGCCCTCGCGGCCGTACTCGGCGAAGCCCGTGGCCCGACCGTAGGCGAGGCGGACGCCGTGCAGCTCGCCTTCGTAATCGTTCACGTGGTCGTGCCCGCAGAAGGCCCCCATCATGTCGCCCGCCTCCACCAGGGCGGCAAAGAAGCCGCTGTTGAGCGCGGGCCCGCAGACGGCCTCGTGCTTCTCGCCCCGACACACCCGGGTGCGCCAGACCTCGTCCCACTCCGGGAGGGGAATGTGGAAGAACGCGAGGGCGGGCAGCTTCTCCTTCGGCTTTCCGAACTCCCGCCCCAGGAGGGCGGAAGCTCGCCGGTACCAGGCGATCTGGTCGTGGGCGATCCAGTCGTAGTGTCCGATCCCCAGGTCGTCGTAGCTCCCCGAGTCCAGGAAGTAGAGCGCGGCGGCCAGCCGTCTCGATCGCGCGGAGCGCACGCGCAGCACGTAGTTCCCGACTCCGCTCAGCCCCTTCGGTCCTCGCTCGCTCAGGCACAGGGGGTGTCGCCTCTGCGCCCGGAGCATCTGCGCGCGCGAGGCGAGGCCTTCGTCGTCGTGGTTCCCGAAGACGGCCGCCCAGGGCGTCTCGTGGGCTTCGATGATCCGGGCGACCTCGTCCCACGCCCGGCAGGGGTCGCGCGCGGCGGCCCCGCTCACGATGTCTCCGGTCAAGGCCACGAGGTCCGCTCGCTCCGCCTTCAGCACCTCGTCGATCAGCGCACGCGTCCGCTCGTCCGCGCCCTCGCCGTTCGACCAATGGACGTCGGTGAGCTGGACGATCGTGAACGTGCCGTCCCGGCGGAAGCGGAGGTCGTCGCTCATGTCACCGGTCTCGAGGGGACGGCCGCAGCATAGCAGGGCGTGCGCCGCACGGCGGGGAAGGGCGCCCTCTCGAGCGCCAAGCACCTGGGCGAGACGCCCACGGGATGAGCAGCCCGGGGGGCGGCACCCCGCGCCGCGCAGAGCCGAGTCACCCCTCGCGCAGTTTGTTGGCGATCGACGGCGAGCGATCGCGCACGCCCTCCGCGCGAATGACCCCAAGCGGTCCCAGGATCAGCGCTTTCGCCTACGGCCAGGCCCGGCGAGCGGCCCCCGGCACGGCAGTTGCTCTGGCACCAGGCATGACGAGTTGCAGCCTTCCCCAGCACGATTCCGATGGGCCACGATCTGCCTTATCATCGACCCACCCGGACAGTCCTCGGTGGAAGAATGACTCGCGAGCAGCTCTTCCTCTCGGAACTCGCGCTGATCGAGCGGGTCATCGCCTGGGTCTGCGCGCGGCGCTGCCTCCGGGGAGCGGAGGCCGAGGACTTCGGGTCCACGGTCAAGCTCCGGCTCATCGAGAACGACTACGAGATCCTGGGCAGGTTCGAGGGCCGCAGCTCGCTCAAGACCTACATGACGGTGGTGGTCCACCGCCTCTATCTCGACTACCAGACCCAGCGCT
>VBJX01000182.1 GCA_005879775.1 Chloroflexota bacterium | reverse complement strand
CCCTGGGTGATGTGCAGCGAGCCGGTGATACGGAACGGTGGCAGTCCCACCTGGGCGCGCACCGCGCGCTTGGGGATGCGCATCTCGGGTCGGGTGACGTGATCGGTGTCATGGAGGACGACGAAGAGAATCTCGTCAAGCGTCATCAGGACCTGCGACGCAGACAGGGTGGCCGTCGGGTCGGCGTATTCGCTGATCGTCGCCTGCTCCACGGTCAGGTGGGTCGAGACGACCTGGTTCAGGATGTCGGCCACCCGGCTGAAGCGGCTGGTCGCGACTCCTGACACGCGGTACGCGGTGGTGTAGATGTCGACGGTGACGGACTGGACGGCGGCGGGGCCGAATGGATCGGGGACGTAGCTGCTCACGGAGCGATGCTACAGGCTGCGCCTAGCCCTCCTCCACCCCTCCGGTGGTCGCGATGCGCTCAGTCTCCCCACCTGCTCCGCGCGCCAGCAGGATGCGGCCACTTGCCTGCACCTCGAAGAGCCGCTCGACCGTGTGCAGGTGGTCGATCTCGGCGGGCGTCTTGTCTTCGCGGATGCGGACGATCCGCGGGAAGCGCATCGCGAACCCGCTCCCGTGGCGCCCGCTGCGCATGATCCGATCGAACGCGATCTCCACCACGACCTCGGGCACCACGGTTCGATATCGACCGAAATCGCGCAGGGTGATCTCCTTGAAGTGCTCGGTCATGGTGGCGATCTCGGCATCGGTCAGTCCGGTGTACGCCTTGCCGATGGTGAGCAGATGGTCGTCATCGGGAGCGGCGTGCACGGCGAACGTGTAGTCGGAGAGGACACCGCGGCGCTTGCCGTGACCCCACTCCACTCCGACCACCACGCAGTCGAGCGTTGCAAGGGCCTTCTTGAGCTTCAGCCAGCCGAGTCCGCGACGTCCAGGCTGGTAGACCGATGCGGGGTCCTTGACCATCAGTCCCTCGTTGCGGCGTTCGCGAGCGAAGTCGAACTGTTCGTCGACCTCGGCTGCCGAGCGGGCGGTCGAAAGGTTCGAGTAGAGGAACCGCTCGCCGGTGCGCTCGGGTAGGCGCAGCGCTTCGAGCGCCGCGCGCCGCTGGCGGAGGGGGGTCTCCAGCAGGTCGCTGCCGTCGAGATGGAGAAGGTCGAACGCCACGAGCACGACCGGCACCGCGGCCAGCAGCTCGGGACTCGGGTTCACGCGTCCAAGGCGGGTCTGGAGGCTGGCGAAGTCAAGGACCGATCCGGCCCGATACGGGACCAGCTCGCCATCGACCACCACCCGATGGTCGAGGGTGGCGGCTGCCTCGGTCACGTCCGGAAACGAGATGGTGATCTCCTTGAGATCTCGCGAGAAGAGGCGTGGCCCAGCCGAGCCATCGAGATGCAGCTGGGCGCGGATTCCGTCGTACTTGTCCTCGATCCAGGCCTCGCTGCCGACGCGTCGGACCACCTCGTTGGCATCGGCTACCGGGGTGGCGAGCATGAAGCGGATCGGTCGTCCAAGGTGCAGGGCAGCGCTTTCCAGGCGGCCCGAACGGGCCAGGAGCGCCACCTCGCCCGGCTCGCCGACCAGCATCAGCGCCCGTCGTACGGCATCCACCGGCTGGTCGAAGGCGGCGGCGATCGCCTCCTCGAGCAGGCCCTCGCGCAATCCGATGCGCATCTCCTGGGCTGCGACGCGGCCGACATATCTCGCCTCCTGCGGCGTGGCACGGGAGAGGAGGCGAGCCATTTCGGCCACCCGGGCCTCCGCGCCGCTCGCCTCGCTCATCGCGCGGAACGCTGCCTGCACGTCGCTCAGGGTGAGGCGCTTGCCGGTTCGCGTGGCGCGGGCGCCCAGGAGCTCGGCAGCGGCATCGCCGAGGTCCGAGCCTTGGCGGCCGTGGCCAGTGCCTGGCTCTGCTGGACCCAGCCGAGGCCCAGCTTGTCGCTGGCGCCGGGCAGAGGTCGTCCGGCGAAGAAGGTGGCCGCGGTCGGCAGGTCCTCATCCGGAAGAGACCGCAAGTAGCCGGCCAGCAGGTCGCGCTTCTTGAGCTTCGACGTGGTGCTCGACACGTCATCGGCGACTCGGGCGAAATCAGAAAACGGGGTAGATCGGGCCATGCCCGACCAAGGTACCTCCCCGAGGTCGTGCAGACACACGGCCCGCGCTGACAAGGGGGAAACAGGTCCGGCGGGCGCGGCTGCCCTATCGGAATCCTCCGGTAACGCGCCCGCCCGAGCCTGTCGGAAGCAACGTAGGC
>VBJX01000178.1 GCA_005879775.1 Chloroflexota bacterium | reverse complement strand
ACCACCCGATCACGCCCTCTCATCCTCTCGGCCTGCTTGGCTCTTGGCCTGATCGTCGGCAGCGCGGGCGCCGCCTTCGCCGGCAACCCGAGCGGTCATGGCCAGCCAAACGCGTCGTGTGAGGACTCGAGGCTGGAGCCACCCGGCTTCGGCACAGTCGGTTTCGCAAAAGCTGACCTTCATTACGCCGGCAATGGCGTTCACTCGCTGAATGCGAACAGCCCTAATGCTGTTTCGCAGTACGACGTGGCCTGCTATCAGATCTCGCTGCACCACTGAGCGCCCTGTCTGGGACGGCCGGCTGTAGCTTCGGCGGCCGGCCGTCCCGTTCGCCCCGGCTGTCAGGGCTGCTCGTGCAGCACGAAGGAGCCTGACAGCGTGAGCCCCAGCTCGTGGTTGCGCCTCCGGTTCATGGACGAGGGAGGCTGGCGACCAGGCGCAGTATTTCCCGCACCACCAGGTCAGGGTCCTCGTCCTGAACGGCGTGGCCGGTGGCGGCTTGGACCAACCGGCCATCGGGTCGCAGCGAGGCATAGTCCGCCTGCAGCTCCAGATGGATCGCGTCCATCTGCGCGCACGGCAAACCCTTCGCACACCATGGCGTCATCGAATGGGTCGCGGCGATGACGGTCAGCGGAACATCGGGGAGGGATCCGTTCTCTGCCGCGGCCTGCTTGAGGCTTGCGGTGAAGGCGACCTTGGCGTTTGCGAGTCCCTGCTCGAAGGTCCGCCGCTGATCGTCGGTCATGACCGCTTCGAGGCGCACAAGATCCTGTGGATGCGATGCCTCGACCAAGATGAGACCAGCGACATCCGCGGGATGCTCCACGGCCTCCATCCAGGCGATGAGCCCACCGTAGGAGTGGCCCACGACGACCGCCGGAATGGGAATATGGGCGACCTCGAGCAGCGCGTGAAGGTCGGCCACATCGCCGCGTGCTGTGGCCGGTCTGTCTGAGGCAATCGGGCTATCCCCGTTGCCTGGGCGGTCGTAGACGCAAGCGTATGCGTGGTCGCGGATGCGTTCGGCGATAGGCCAGAGGCTGTGGTCGCCACCGATCCCGGCCTCGAAGATGACGGTCGGGCCCTGGCCACCGCAAACCAGGTGCAGCTCGTGACCGTTCACGGTGACGACACGCGAGGTCGATGCAGAGCAGCCGACCGTCACGAAGAGCAGTATCCCGGCCACTACCCGACCAAGAATTGCGGCCATGATCGCCTAGAGAATCTCGGCGAGCATCTCCTCGCCACCGGCCTCGGCACGGAGCTGGCGCAGCTCGCGATGATCGATGCCGCCGAAGCGCGGCAGGTCGGCCAGGCTGGCCGTCCGGGAGAGGCGCTCGGTCATCTTGCTCAGGACCAGCTGCCCGAACTCGGGAATCGCCATCAGGCCCTTGAGCGTGGCGGCAGGGACTTCGAGCAGGGTGGTCGGCTCTTCGGCCACCACGTCGGCCGTCCGGGTGCTGCCGGTGAGCGCGCCGATCTCGCCGAAGACGTCGCCGCGCTCCATGCTCGAGAGCGACCGGTACTCCCCTTCACCACTCGTGCGGCCGGCCAGCTGCGCCTCGCGGACGCGTGCGTGCGAGGCGAGTCGCTCGCGATCCCGCGGCGTCAGGCCGGAGAGGGCCGGGACGTAGCTGCCGAGCAGCTCCACGTCGGCCAGGGTCGCCGCCCGCGCGGCAGCCATGCCGGGTGCCGCCGCGGCGCCGCGCAGGAGGCTGACCGCCCGCCTCCATTCGGCGGCCGGGAGTCCGAGGCCCGGCAGCACCGAGGCCAGCAGGCCGGCACCGATGACCACCAGTGCCGAGGCACCGAACAGGAGCCGGACGTCGATCACATCGGCAAGTCCGGCGAGGCCCATGCCAACCAGGTAGACCACGTCGCGCACGACGTACGAGGTGCTGAAGACGCGTCCCCGCATCTCGCGGGGCGTGTTGCGCTGGTTGATGAGCCGTCCGGCCACGAACGACGGCGCGTTGAGGAAGCCGGACACGGCGATCAGCCCGATCGCCACCCCCACCGCCGACTGCAGCGAGTACAGGAACGCCAGCAGCCCCATCCCCAGGTAGCTCAGGACCAGCCACTGCCCCTCCCGCAGCCGATCCGCCACGCGGGCCATCACCAGGCTGCCGATCACGAAGCCGACGGAGGTGAGCCCCTCCTGCAGCCCGTACTGGGAGGTATCGGCGTGCAGGGCGCGGACGGCGAATGGCAGGAGCAGCACATTCTCCATGCCAAACGAGACGAGGAC
>VBJX01000177.1 GCA_005879775.1 Chloroflexota bacterium | reverse complement strand
CTGGGAGCCGGCCGCCGCGTGGAAGCGAACGGTGGAGGTGGCACGCGCGGCGGAGCGGATCGGCTTCGAGTCGATCTGGCTCTTCGACCACTTCCACACGGTCCCGAGGCCGACCGATGAGCTGACCTTCGAGTCATTCACGGCGCTCAGCGCCCTGGCCGCGCTCACCGAGCGGGTGCGGATCGGGCACATCGTGATCTGCAACGGCTACCGGAACCCGGCGCTGACGGCGAAGATGGCCTCGACCCTGGACGTGATCTCCGGCGGCCGATTCGAGCTCGGCATCGGGGCGGGATG
Source organism: Chloroflexota bacterium (assembly GCA_005879775.1). Classification (GTDB taxonomy): domain Bacteria; phylum Chloroflexota; class Limnocylindria; order QHBO01; family QHBO01; genus CF-167. The sequence continues at coordinate 2,825 of VBJX01000177.1, read as the reverse complement.
GAAGCGCGACGAGTGGCTGGCCTATGGGTACGGCTTCCCGGCCACCCGCGAGCGGCTGGCGGCGCTGGGCGACGGACTCGAGGTGATCTCCGCCATGCTGGCGCCTGGACGCACGACCCATGCCACGTACGAAGGTGAGCACGCCTCGGTTCGTGACGCGATCAACCTGCCCAAGGGGCTCCAGTCGCCGCGCATCCCGATCATGGTCGGTGGCAACGGCCCGGAGGTGACCTGGCGCCTGGCCGCGCGCTACGCCGACGAGCTGAACGTGGACGGCATGTCGCCCGTCGAGCTGCGCGAGGCGCTTCCGGTCGTCCGCTCACGGTGCGAGGAGATCGGCCGCGACCCGGACAGCCTGCGTGTCTCGTTACACGTCTGGTGGGGCGACGATGCCTGGCGGGCGCCGGGGCAGCGGCGCGTTGACTTCCTGGGGGAGGTGGCTGCGCTCGGCCTGTCACGGATCATTGGCCTGCTGCAGGCGACGACCGATGCTGACGATCCGCTGGAGGAGCTGGCGGTCGATGCCCGCCAGGCTGGCCTGGCCCTGGACGGGTGACTGCCCGGCTGCTCATCGTGGGAGCGCTGCTGTCGCTGGTGGCCTGCGGCTCGCCGTCACCGGGCAGTGCGTCGGGCCAGGTGTGGGACGGCCACGGCGTTCGCTTCACGGCACCGCCCGGCTGGAACCTGCGGGCAGGCGGCGAGCTGCCATCCGGCATCCCATCGGACATCCGGGAATCGGTCACGGACTACGTGGTGTTCGTCACGAACCAGCAATTCACGGGGTGCGGGCCGGGTGCCGAATTCTGCCCCGGGATCGCCCAGCTGCAACGCGGCGGGGTGGTCGTGGTCTGGTCCGCGCATCACTGCGTGGCCCAGGGCTGCGAGCTTCCGTCAGGCGACCAGATCCTCGTCGGAGGAAGGGTGGCGGTCCGCTACCCGGGCCCTGGGTTCTGCCGGGATGCGGGACCCGGCTCCGGCGACCACGGCCTCGCTGGCGGCCATGTTCGACTCGATTCAATGGCGGACCCCGTGATCGAGGCCCTATACTTCCGCGACATCCCGCTCCGGCCACCTTCGTGCACCTGATTCGAGCAGTCACGACAGCGACCTCCGATACGCCCGCACGGCGCCCGCCGTTGGCGGGCGTTGTCATAGGTGGACGCTCATGATCGAGGAGCGGACCCTCGAGCCGCCGACGCTCGAAGCGCAAATCCTCTCGCCGGACGCGGGCTCTACTCGTCTTCGTCGGGCCTACGGCTTCGAGGAGGTTGCGCTGGTGCCGGGGGCGGTGACGGTCGATCCGGCAGAGGTGGAGCTCGTGACCCAGGTCGGCGGGCTGCGCCTCGAGATCCCGTTCATCGCCGCCGCCATGGACGCGGTGGCCGATGCCGACTTCGCGGTGCGCATGGCCGGCCACGGCGGCCTGGCCTTCGTGAACCTCGAGGGGCTCTACACCCGCTACGAGGATGCCGCGCCGATCATCGAGCGGGTGGCGGCCGCTCCCAACGGCCAGGCGGCAGGTGCGATCCTGGCCGAGGCCTACGAGGCACCGGTTCGCGACGAGCTGATCAGCGCCCTCATCATGCGGATCAAGGCGCAGGGAGCGATCGCTGCCGTCTCGACCACTCCCGGGGCGGCATGGCATCACGCCGAGGTGGCGGCCGAGGCCGGCGCCGACCTGTTCCTGGTCCAGTCTCAGGTCTCCAGCGCACGCCACATCTCGACTGCCGGCCGGGTCCTCTCGCTCGCGGACCTGACCGGGGCGCTGAAGCTGCCGGTCCTGGTAGGCAATACGGTGAGCGGCGAGGCGGCGTACCAGCTGATGCATCAGGGTGCCGCGGCGCTGCTGGTGGGGGTCGGACCGGGGGCGGCCTGCACCACGCGGGAGGTGCTGGGCATCGGCGTGCCCCAGGTGAGCGCCACCCTGGAGGTGGCCGCCGCCCGTGATCGGTACCAGGCCGAGACGGGCCGTTACGTGCCGGTCATCACCGACGGAGGGATGAAGACCGGAGGCGACATCGCCAAGGCGATCGCCTCTGGAGCCGATGCGGTGATGCTCGGCTCACCCTTCGCAGCGGCACTTGAGGCGCCGGGACGCGGCTTCAACTGGGGGATGGCGGCGCCCTCGCCCACCTTGCCGCGCGGGACGCGGATCCGGATCGGGGAGCGGCTGCCGCTGGAGCAGATCCTCTTCGGGCCGGCGCATACGAGCCACGGGACGCAGAATCTGGTCGGGGCGCTCCGGCAGTCGATGGCCGCGCTCGGCGCGCGGAACATCCGCGAGATGCACTCGGTCGAGATGGTGATCGCGCCGGCCATCGCCACCGAAGGCAAGTCGTGGCAGCTCGCCGGGCAGGAGTGACCCGGGCGACGCGATTGGCCGACACCACCGAGCCGCCGACCAGGCAGCGGGGGCGCACCGTTCACGGCGAGCCGGCCAATGCCGGCCACCGGGTGCTTGCCCCCGACGACGCCGAGGTGGAGGCCTACCTCGAGCAGGCGCTGCACGCCCCACCACCCGCCCGACCGGCCGATGAGCCTGCTCCATCGAAGCCGGACACGGTCGTGGTCCTGGACCTCGGCAGCCAGTACGCCCAGCTGATCGCGCGGCGGGTCCGCGAGCTGAACGTCTACTCGGAGCTCCTGCCTCACGACACCCCCTGGGCCGAGATCGAGCGCCGTAACCCGAAGGCGATCATCCTCTCCGGCGGCCCTGCCTCGGTCTACGACGAAGGAGCTCCGGGCGTGGATCCGGCCATCTGGTCGGGACGCGTGCCGGTGCTCGGCATCTGCTACGGGCTGCAGCTGATGGCCCGCGACCTGGG
>VBJX01000176.1:589-2984 GCA_005879775.1 Chloroflexota bacterium | reverse complement strand
GGTGCCGGGCGAGGCGCTGGCCCGCTTCCTGCCGTCCTGGCACGGGGTGGGCGGCGGCGCCTCAGGTCTGCAGCGGGTGCTGGAGGTCGTCACCCAGCTGGAGGGCTATCCGATTCCGGCCTCGATCCTGGAGCGGGACGTGCTGGCCAGCAGGGTGCGCGACTACGCCCCACGCCTCCTTGATGAGCTCGGGGCCGCCGGTGAGGTGGTCTGGATCGGCCGCGGTCCGCTGGGCCGCGACGATGGACGGGTGGCCCTCTTCCGGCGCGATCGGGCCGAGCTGCTGGCCTCGGCGGGCGCATTCGAGCCGGGCGCCCGTCCGGAGGGGCCGCTGCACGACACCATCCGGGCCCACCTCGCCAGCCGCGGCGCGACCTTCTTCGGCGCGCTGCGCATCGCCGTTCGCGACGCCCGCAGCGACGACGAGCTGCTCGACGCCCTGTGGGACCTGGTCTGGTCGGGCGAGGTGACCAACGACACCATCGCTCCCTTGCGCGCCCTCTCGCTGCCGCGCTCCCGCTCGCGCAGCGTGCGACCCGGGCGTCCGGCGGGACTCGGCCCGCCGCGGGCCGCCGGCCGCTGGTCGCTCGTGGCCGACCTCGTGGGAGAAGGCCGGTCACCGACGGAGCGCGGGCACGCGCAGGCGCTGGCGCTTCTCGAGCGGCACGGCGTCGTCACCCGCGAGGCAGTCCTGGCAGAGGGTTTGGGGGGAGGGTTCGCATCGGTCTACCCGGTGCTGAAGGCGATGGAGGAGGCCGGCCGTGCCCGTCGCGGCTACTTCGTGGCAGGGTTGGGGGCGGCGCAGTTCGCGCTCCCGGGTGCCGTGGATCGGCTCCGGGCCGAGCGTCAACCGGATGAGACCGGACGCGTTCTCGTGCTGGCGGCGGCCGACCCAGCGCAGCCATATGGCGCCACCTTGCCCTGGCCACGGGGCGAGGAGGTCGAGCGACTCCCGCTGCAGCGCGTGCCTGGCGCCTACGTGGTGCTGGTCGACGGGGCACCCGCCCTCTACGTCGAGAAGGTCGGTGAAGCGGAGATCGCCACCGCCGCTGTTGGAGCCATCTCCCGCTTGCTGGCGCCAGCGGGACCGCTGCGCGAGCTGCGGCTGGAACGGGTCGATCGCCTGCCGGTGGGTGAGTCGCCGCTCGCAGAGGACCTGCGCCGGATCGGCTTCCGGCCGTCCTATCGGTCCTGGCTGCTCCGGCGCGAGCCAGATCGCGGGGCAAACCCTAATCGCGGGGCAAACGAAGTGTCCCGAAGGAACATGACCTCGACCCCTTGATGCAATCTCGGGACCGCGGCCCGGCTCCTCCGGGACAACCAGAATGCTAGGGGCTGCCGTCCGCGGGGTCTAGGCACTTCTCCACGAGTTTTCGGGGCAAGGGGCCAAGTTATCCACGCCCTGTCCACAGAGCGAGGGCTAGGGCGCGAGCCGGATCAGGACGTCGGGTACCCAGAGCCGCGTGTACCCGAGCTGGCTGATGAGCGTCACCCCGACCAGAAGCGCGACAAAGCCGAGGAGGACGAGCGTATCGGTGCGGTCGAACGCCAACCTCCGCAGCCAGGTCCGCCGCCCCGTGCCGAACCCGCGCAGGTCCATGGCATCGATCGTGTCCTCGGCGCCGACGATGGCATTGATCGTCACGGGCACCAGGAGCGGCACCACCCGCCGCAGCTTGCCGATCGGCCCGCGGCCGATCCTCTCCCACTCGTAGCCCCGCACCCGCTGGGCGTCGATGGTGGTCTGCATGTCGGCCGCCAGGGACGGGACGAAGCGGAACGTCAGGTCGAGGCCGTAGGCGAACTTGTACGGAATTCCGAGCCGGGCGAAGGTCGGTCCGATGTCGCCGGGCGCGATGGCGAAGGCGATCGGGAAGCCGAAGGCAGCCATCGACAGGAAACGGAAGAGCTGGGCGGCCGCATACGAGGTCGACTCGGCGGAGATCGGCGTGTTCAGCAGCGGCAGCCGAACGTAGATGTGCAGGTTCTCCTCGTGGAAGCCGCGCAGTTCGCCCCCGGTGATCAGGGTGTTGGCCAGCACCACGAAGCCGATGAAGAAGAGGACGTAGCCCCAGTTCAACCGTACCGCTCGAAACGGGATCCGGGCCGAGCGGTAGTAGAGCGCCGCAACCAGGGCCAGCAGCGCCAGGATCCGCAGGTCCCAGACCTGGATCACCGCGAAGACGAAGCAGGCCAGGCAGATGATCAAGAGGCGGGGATCACGGCGCGACAGCCATGACCCCCGCCCCAGGTACCGCGGGGTGACGTTCACCCGTATCGGCTCAGCGGCCCATCGACTCCCGTACGGGGTCCCAGACCGCGACCAGGATCGGCGTCAGAATGACGGCCACCACCAGGTCGGCAAGTACGGCGGGCAGGTAGTTGTCATTCAGCG